>VGTX01000105.1 GCA_016874315.1 Gammaproteobacteria bacterium
ATCAATTATTGGCTTCCAGGATGCAGTAAACTCTAATTTAGTATCGTTTATATGTTGGAAGCTTTGATTATATACTTTCAGCACGTTTTCGCGGAGTACCTTGTGACGCCGATCTTGGACATCCTGTGCGTCGATTCGATTGATAATACATGCATATAACATGCGACCCATGAGCATCAATCCTTTTCTCAAATGAGATTGTAATCGGAGCGAAGAATCTGTTGCAATCGGTTGAAATAGCTCTTTATGTAATGTCTCTATATTTCTATTTTCATGGAATCTTGCCATGATCGGTCCAATTTGATAGTCCGGTAGAGAGAGTGTCACTTTTTCAGAGTCAATTAATATATCTTGAGAAAGTAGATGTATAATAGATGTATACAGTGTATTTAGCATCTCATTGTTTTGTTTAATTGAAAAGACCGTTAATCGTTCAATCAAAACAAACATTTCATTGAATAGACTATATTCTTTGGCGCAGGCATTCATAACTTGTTCATCAATTGTTAAGCAGTAAAGAGCAGCTTTTTGAAAATTAAAAATATTATGGTGTGACCCTGTGTTGTCAATAGATTGTTGTCCTGTTTTATACTTCTCCAAAAGTAAAGGGAATGATTCATCATCAAGATGGCTTGTATTATTGAGGCAAGTAGCAAGTTGTTCCCGATATTTAGACTGAGCGATGATTTGCTTAAACTTTTCATCTGCTGAACAATTTCGATCGTGAAAAAGAGGAATATTTCGCAATGTAATAGGCAACATATTGAATCCAAAAATCCAGTAGTATCTTATTTTTTCCTCAATAGAGTAATTCATATTTTCATCAATAATGTTAGATATTGTTCCAAAAACCTCTGGTGAAGTGCTTCCTGAGGATTTGCATAGACCACGATAAATGTTTTCATAAAGCTCTGGTTCTTTTTTTTCTAGCATATATATGTACAATGATTTTCCATATTTATCGCAGTAATCAAGAGATGAAATGATTTTTCTTTGGATGAGATATTTAATAAATCCTGGATGCGATATATCAAATTGCTCTATTCCTTCATCAAAAAAATTTGACCTAACAGATTCGATATAATTCATAATCTGGTTTGGGGTGATAACCGAACAAATCCCTTCGATGAGTTGACCCCATAAAATTGGAGATTGTATTTTTCCGTAAAATTTAAAAGTTTCACACAATTGGGTCTGAAGTGCTGTCCTAATTTCTGATTGATTTAATTGCAATAGGCTACGTTGCTCTAAGACTAAAAATTGAACACCCTTCGATATACTGTGTATAGCCATTTCGTGGTTTTGAGCAAGCGATTCTATAAAGCGATTGCTTGTCAGAGAAAAGAACTCTTTTGCAGTACTCATAAAGTAAGATGTTTTAGTCCAGTCTACTTTTAGGGATACTACTAAGGCTATTATATCGAAATATTGACTATCCATGTTATATGGATTTGTAAGTTGAGCGGGAAAATCAGAATGAATCGCCGGGTTAAATGAAATAATTTGCATCAACTCCTGCATGACATCAAATTTCTGATGTTTTATCGCAAGTAATAAGGCATCAGATCGAGGTGATTCAAGAGAGTGTGCAAAATACTCTACAGATGCGTATTGTGGATTTTGCTTATAGCATGCGAAAATTTCTCGAATTGTTTTTGTCCAATTCTTTTGAATCGCTGTCATTAATAGTGTTTCTGATGAGGGTGTTTTTATGCACTCTATATCAGGGATACATTTGCTTCTTTTAACAAATCTTGCGATTTTTAAATCACTTTCAAGATAACATGTAAGCATTTTTGATACATCAAAATAAACATGTTTTGATATGTGCTCAAACAGATTGAAAGACATATCTGAGAAAAACTCTCTTGCTAAAATTATTTTACCAATCCCTTCTATTTCACTTAGTCCTCTTTTTTGGAGTAGATTTTTTAATACAATGATAAGAGAGTTGTTCTCATGCAGATGATCGATTAATGCTTTTCCAACGATAAAGGACTCTTGATTGAAAACTAACTCGAGGTAACGACTACATATTGAAATATCCTCTTTGCAGCTATTTTCAAATATCATCTTTGCTAACGCTTCTTTTTCATCTTCATTCAATTGATTTGAACATATGATATTTTTTAGAATAAGATAGGACTGCAATTCAGCAGTATTTATCAATTGTTGGAGATAGTCGGGGTTGGATAATATGCTTTTTGCAACATAATAGGAGCCGTGTGTAATGGCTGAAACTATTATCATGGATGAGGTTTGAGCGCTTGAAAAGCAATCAAATAACAATTCAGCCATCTGTTTTTGCTTTAAATCAAAAGCGCCAACAATAAGAGATTTTGTAGCAAGATTTTCAAAGATTTGTTTTAGATCGGAGGGGATGTTTTGAACTATTGTATTAAGAACATCGATCCATGCGTTATTTGATCCATACTGAATAATTAATTGCAAGACATTTTCATCATCTGTTTTTATATATAGACAGTTTGAAGATTTCTCTAAAAAATATTTGATTAATTCCGCTGCCATGAACGGCCTGTCGGAAACAATAGTACTATTAAAAATTTCAAATCGTTCATCATCTGATGTGATATAAGAGATTATTTCTGGCTTTGATGTTGTATTGGTTAACATCTTCTTAAATATAGAAAAATTATTCCCCTCAATACTTTGGATAATAGCTGTTCTCGCAGTAATTGCATCATGAATGCCATGTTCAAAACCTAATTCTAAAAGCATATCTGCAAAATCAAGATGGTTCATTAATATCGATGCAGTTATACCGTATGTTTGGCTTAATAATCTTTGAAAGACAGTGGGATGATAATTCCTGATCGATGTTAGGATGAATTTAATGCCGATGGTGTCATTGGCTTGCATGGCATCGGTCATGATTTTTTCCATGATAGATATATCATCAAAAAATCCTTCAATATTCTGGGCAATATAGAGAATATCTTGAATATTTTGTAAAGAATTTGCTTTCATTTCCTCTGAGCTGTCAACAGGATTGATGAATGCAAAGTATGCTGCAGATAAGATATTGCCTATAGGTGATACATGACTAAAATATGCGTGCCATGGTTCGGCATTGGGATTTGTTGTGGTGACGGGTTTGTGAAGGTGCGTTTGTGTTTTTAAAATTTCTACAATTTTGGGTAACATTCGTGTTGCACTATAGCATATTATCCATAGTAAAATTGGAATCACATGAGCACTTTTTGATGAATAATGGACATCAAGTTTCACACCTTCTGCTACTAAAAGATCGATATTTGCAAAATAACCACGCAGTAATGTGTCATCAAGTAATGTTATTGTGCGAGTATCTTTTATGGATGTTTTTCCATCAGTGATATCAAGACATACATTTTTTCTTTCTGAGAGAATAAGTTCCTGGAACTGCTCTGGCGTACAAAGTGTTTTGAGGTAAGAGAGAATCCATGCAAATTCCACATGCGATAATGAGGATAAAATAGTATGTAAAAAATCAATACGATCGCGCTGTGAAAGTAAAGGTAAGTATATCCTGGAAGTAATTTGAATCGCTGTGTTTTTGAAATGATGGTTTTTTTGAAAATTTTTAAGAAGTTGATCGAGCGGTAATTCTAAAATAATTTGCGGTGCTGCTTGCAAGATATCTAAAATCCAATAAGAGAGTTTTGATATCACTTCATCAGAGTATTCTGCTTCAGCAAAAACAATATCAGAAAATATTTGAGTAATGTATTTTGCTGGAAGTGGATTATTGAGAAATGTGATATTCGAAACATTTTCTAGAGGAGTTGCTGAAAAAAGAGGCGCTAATGATTTTGGGCAGTGGGTAACAGCATAATCGAAAGCTGAATTGCCTACATGATCTCGATCGGAGGTTGTTACTGATCGATTTTGTAACTTGGAAAGAATAAAATCTACAGTGCCGATCTTTCCTGCATGTAGCGCAGATAGAAGAATAGGGCGAGGCTGTATTCCAGTCATGACTGAAATATCAGCTCCAAAATTCACCAAGACTTTCACTGTTTCCGAGGCTCCATGTTCAAGAGCGGAAGATAAGAGAGTTTCTTTTGCTTGATTTTGATAGTCGTTCAGAATTTTATGAATGAAATTTTCGGGATATTTTTCTTTGAGTGTGCTGAGGAGCGGTTGCACGAATGCACTTTCATAATTATCAATAAGTGTATCTAGAAAGGTATAATATACTTTTTCTGGTTCTGTATTCAAAGAATCGCCATACCACTTTTCTTCTTTCGACCCAATAATCACTCCAAGACATTCTTTAGCTTTAAGCCGTGCTGCAATATTTGGAATGAC
>VGTX01000106.1 GCA_016874315.1 Gammaproteobacteria bacterium
TTCTTAAAGAAGCGGGTCAAAGTTTACCAGAAAGTCTACCGATTCTTGAAATCAATCCGAATCATGCAATTGTACAACAACTCAAACATGCTTCTGGGGACCAAATCGATAAACCTGCAGCATTTTTGTATTCCTTAGCATTGTTAGCTGAAGGCGGCCAACTCGAAGATCCGGCTTCTTTCTCCAAAGAAATTAGTCGCCTTTTAAATGGCATTTCCGTGGTATACTGATAGAAAGTTATTTTAATTAGTGATTCCATGGACGGAGGGAAAGAAACGCTATGAGTGGAGGATATTCAGCCGCGTTCTTGAAAATGCAACTCATGCATTTTCAAGCATCTGAGCGTTTCTTTCTTGCTCCGGTTGATTTGGAGCAATTAAAAAGTTTAATTAATCAGAAAGAGGAAGAGGAACGCTCTGGAGGTCAAGGCACTACGACCTTTTCAAAATCCTACACTGACTTTCTTCTTCCCCTTCCTGAGCATTTACAGCCAACCGAAGTGGGCATCCCCGATCCGAATATGATTCAGAAACGACGCAGTGAAAAAGGGATGAATCAACCAGCCACCACACAAGAACGAACATCACGAAATGAACTTAAGGCTCGTAATGAGCATAAGCTCCGCAACACCCCGAAACCTCAAATGGATTCGGCTCCAAGGCCACGAATGCAAATGCAAAGAAAAATTAAAATTGCACCGAGACCTGGTGGCATGACCTCTCAACAAACAGAAGAAGAATAAATTATGTCTCTTTCACGTGATTTGCTTGAAAAAAATCTTGAACGTGTCAAATATCGCCTTTCTTTAGGGGCTGCTGTTAATGATTTTGATGAATATGGATATACTCCTCTAATCATTGCGATTATGACAGAGCAAGTTGAAGCTGCGTCTTATTTATTAGAGCATGGAGCCGATTCAAACCGTGCAGATTTATTTGGACAACCTCCATTGCATTGGGCCATTAAAGTTGAGTCGGTGGCGCTTTGTGAGCTTCTATTAAAACGCCAAGCCTTCCCAAACACTGTTTCATCTTATGGGGAGCCTCTTCTTGTATACCCATTATTGAAAAAAAACCAAGAACTTATTAATCTGTTAACGCGCTATGGCACTGACCGTACATGTGCACAAGATTATATTTTCAAGAAATATTTAGGTCATCATTTTTCACTTTCTGGATATGCAACATTTAAAAACTATAATCTTTTGATTTCGTTAGTTGATTATCAAGGGTTCCGATTAGAATTTGCGATTAACCAAATTGCTAGGCAATTTGAAACCTATACAAGTCTGTATCCAGATTTAATTAAAAACTACAAAAGAATACAGGATATTCTTTATCGCGCTGACCGACTACGCCAATTAAAAAAAGCAATTCCATCAGAGCAGGAAGCAGCATTTATCAATTTCATATCAGATATAAATTTTTTACCCCTTGCATTCGACGGTCATGCTGTATCATTAGTCCATACTCAACGCTATGCGATCACATGCGATAGAGCACAAGGGCGTCCAGCAACTACAACCTTGTATGCACTCTCACGCCCCCTTTCATCGAGTGAAATTAGCTATCTTTTATATGGTAAAAAAGATCGGAGATTTTGGGAAAAACTTCCATCGCATTTAAATTGGAATATTCTTGCAACCATACCCATTCCTACACAAATTGTTGGGAATTGTTCTTGGGCGAATTTAGAGCCCGCGCCTATTCTTATTGATTTTTTGATGAACTATGAAACCACATCAATGCCCACGATTCCTGTTCATGAAATTGCAAATGCTTATAATACTTGGTCTGAGTGGTCAAAAAACTTTTTACTCCAAGAAGCCTTAATTAAATCCAATGAGCTTAAAGACGATCGGCGCACATCATTACTACTGACGCTTTTTGATATATTCATTCAACATCCTAACACATTACCCAAATGGGGTGAGCTTGATGCACTTTTAAGTAAAGAGTCGAATTTATTCCAAGCGATTGGCTATCAACATCAAATTTCCAAATCTCAGTGGTGGCCAAAGATTGCAAAGTGGTTTGACAAAAATAGATGGAAAGCTATCGATCGACTAGAATAAAAAAGATATTATGCTTTTTATAGGACGAAGTTATGAATTTTCCCAAAAAATTCGATTTTTCGTGGTTAGATCGGGCCCTTCAGCCGATTTCAAAAGAATTTTTCAAATTTTTTTCTAATGTTGTACCTTTACAAAAAAAAGACGACTCTTCGATGGAGATTAGCCTTGCAGCAGGTACAGGTGATTTAAAAGCATTAAAGATCATTTTATCTCTAAAAAACCCCTCTTTCGATCTACCTGATGATAAAGGTGATACTCCGTTATTCTATGCTGCACGAGGTGGTCATACAGAAGTCATTGATTTTCTTTGCGGTCAAAAGATAGATGTCAATCATGCAAATATTGCTGGAAAAACAGCAGTTTTTTATGCAGTAGAACTCAATCAGCTTGATGCGTTGGATAGTTTGATAAAGCATGGAGCCAAGCTTGATATTAAAAATGCTGATGGAATAACAGTCATTCATCAAGCGTTATTAGCAGGACAAGAGCCTGCATTAATCTTTCTTGCAGAAACGCCTGGTGCTCCATTAGCAGAGCCAGACCGATTCGATCATTCGCCCTTGATTTTAGCAGCGGATGGTCAGCTTTTGAATGCCTGTAAAACACTCCTTTCTAAAGACGTTCCAGTAGACTGGTCCGATCAGGAAGGATGGACTGCGCTTATGCATGCAACGAAGCGTGGACATCTTGAAATGATGAGTGTCCTAATTAGTGCGGGAGCTTCAATTCATTCGCACGACCGCGATTTTAAGCAAACACCTTATTTGATTGCTTGTCGCAATGGACATATAGAGGCCATGGAGCTTTTATTGCGAAATAATGCAAATTCAGCGGATATTGATTATTATTCGCGTACAGCTTTACACATTGCCGTTGAAACAAACCGGTTAGAGGTTGTTGAGTTTGTTTTAAAAACGCCAGTGGATTTGCATTTAAAAGATCGGTTTGGATTAACGGCACTTGAATGGGCAGTCGTCAACAGCTCTGCTGATATCTTAAAAGTGATTCGCGATGCAGTTGCAAAATCTGACAAAAAAGAATAGTGTTTTCACACTAAACTTTTGCAGCTAATTTAAAGACAGCTCAGTTGATGTCGCAGAGAGGTCTTTTGACGATTGAATGGAAGTATCCATGGTTGGCAGCGATGTTATTACCCACTGGTAAGAGCGTCGCATAAAATGCATCCAATCTGGATAAAGATCGGGGTAATGCTTTCTTAAGAAACTCCATTCAGAACGAACGGGCGCATAATAATCATCGAGTGTCACGACTGATTCGATCGATTGCAGCAAAATTCCAATTGATTTCTGGGCGCGCCAAGATAGATCGACCGTGAGAGCATCCTCTGATAAACAGTGCGCAAATGCTCCAATTTCGATTACAAATTGCTGATCGAATAATAACGCGCCCCAACATAATGTTGTAACAAACTGAAAGTCTGTGTTCCAATTATTACCGATACGATTTGCCGAATGAAGTTGCTCATAACGAGGTTGAGACTGAAAAGATACGATAGTCTCAGTCAGCTCAAAATTCCAAAGTAATGAATTTTCTAGATATTGCAGTATTTCTTTTTTCAATATAGAGCGACTATCGATGAGGAATATTTTTCCTCCAAACAGGTGTGCAAACATCTTATTCAATGCGGCGCCAGTTGAAAGTCGATCGGGCATCTGTAAAACCCGAATAGATGACATATGCTCTGGATATAAAATAGGTAATGTAGTTCTACTGGGGACATTTAATAAAATCAGCGTATTGGCAAAATATGGCGCATAAATCGTCACCAGCTCATAGACTTTTGGCAATGATGCAACATGTTCACAGTAAATCACGAAGTTAATATCTAATACCCGCACTCACTAAAAACCTCAATAGAAACTAAGCGTATTTTGAACTGCTCTATATGAATAGTCAAGCAACATAAAGGTTGTCTTCTTAAATATGTGCATAAGCACGTATAAATACTTTGGAATTTAAGTCCTATAAAATAAAACGAGCTGCATACAATGTCGGTGGACACTATCGCAATCTTTTTTAGAGTTTATGATAATCAAAAAGCCCCCATTGCATTTGGGACGAATTTTTTGAGATAATCCATGAGTACTATTTGCCGATTTAGCTCAGTCGGTAGAGCAACCGTCTCGTAAGCGGTAGGTCGCCAGTTCGATTCTGGCAATCGGCAAAAATGTTATGCGATATACAACAACATTGTTGAAAGACTTTGTGCAA
>VGTX01000107.1 GCA_016874315.1 Gammaproteobacteria bacterium
CGATGCGCAAAGCCAAACCTTCAGCAATAGCTGTTTTCCCTACACCAGCCTCTCCAACGAGAAGTGGGTTATTTTTACGACGGCGGCATAATATTTGAATACAGCGATTGACCTCTTGTTGTCTTCCGATAAGCGGGTCAATTTTTTGTTTTTTCGCTTTTTTATTAAGATTGATACAAAATTTCTCGAGAGGTGAGCCCATGACATCATCACTTTCACCAAAAATAGACTCGATATCTTGCAACTCTTCCGGATCGGATTCTTGAGATTGTTGAATTTGAGGAGGTGTTTGTGTATTTTTACGAGAGTTATTGTTTTGGTTTTGTGCAATTTTGCTGACAACATCGAGTCGTGTGATATTTTCTTTTTTCAAAAGGTAGACAGCTTGTGTATCCTGTTCAGAAAAAATAGCAGCAAGCACGTTTAACGACGTCACTTCTTCTCGACCGGAGGACTGGACATGGAAAACTGCGCGTTGTAAAACACGTTGAAACCCCATGGTGGGCTGTGTATCTCGATTAGTATCAGATACAGGAATAACACGTGTTGTTTCTTCGATAAATGTCGTTAGTTCTTGTTTTAATCGCTCAAGATTTGCACCGACTTGAATGAGCACCTTTTGTACCAGAGTATTATCTATAAGTGCGAGCAGTAAGTGTTCTACCGTCATCATTTCATGTCGCTTTAAACGAGCCTCATTAAACGCAACATTTAGCGTTAACTCTAGTTCTTTACTCAGCATGATCGACCCCTTTTCACATATTAGACGAGCTAAGAATTCATATACATATAAAATCTTAGCCAGATCAGAATATTGCGGGGTTTACGATAATGAAGGATATTCCGCAATATTCCGGTCTTTTTTTAAGTTTAGTCGTCTTTTATTGAAAAAACAGGCAGATATTTCTTGCACGCTTTACCTATGAATTAATAAATATCAATTCATATCAGCATGTTAGCTAGATTCTCATCCTATCGATAACGGCCTCTCCAAATTCTGATGTTGAACAAAGTGTTGCTTGGTCGAGCAATCTATGAAAATCGTAGGTAACCATTTTATCAAGAATAGCTCTTTGCATTCCGCGCTCAACAAGCTCAGCAGCTTCATTCCATCCAAAGTACTGTAGCATCATTTGTCCTGACAAAATCAATGAGCCTGGGTTAACTTTATTAAGTCCAGCATATCTTGGTGCAGTGCCATGTGTAGCTTCAAAAATTGCAGAGTAGTCCCCAAGATTTGCACCTGGAGCAATCCCGATACCACCGACTTGAGCGGCTAGAGCGTCAGAAATATAATCTCCATTCAAATTCAGAGTCACAATGACATCGTAATCTTGAGGACGCAGTAAAATTTGCTGAAGAAATGCATCAGCAATGACATCTTTCACTTCGATAAGTCGTCCAGTTTCTGGGCATGGAATAAGAAACACTTTTTCTTGCTCATCGAAGTGAGCTCCATATTCCTGAGTCGCCACTTCATAGCACCAAGTTCTGAACGCACCTTCCGTGTGTTTCATAATATTACCTTTATGAACAACTGTTACAGAGCGGCGTTGATGTTTAATAGCATACTCTATCGCAGCACGCATCAAGCGTTTTGTTCCGGACTCTGAAACCGGCTTAATTCCAATTCCTGATGTTTCGGGGAAACGAATTTTGGTAACATTCATTTCTTTTTGAAGAAAATCAATAACTTTCTTAACCTCAGGGGAGCCTGCAGCCCATTCAATACCAGCATAAATATCTTCTGAGTTTTCTCTAAAAATCACCATATCGACAAGCTCTGGTGCTTTTACCACACTAGGAGCTCCTTGATAATACCGCACAGGGCGTAAACAGATGTATAAATCGAGGTCCTGACGAAGTGCAACGTTTAATGAGCGAATGCCTTGTCCAACTGGGGTGGTTAACGGGCCTTTAATAGCGACTTTATATTTTGAAATAGCATCTAATGTAGCCTGAGGCAACCACTGTCCTGGGCCGTAATGTGCAACAGCCTCATCACCGGCGTAAACATGCATCCACTGAATGGAGCGCTGTGAGCCATAAGCAAATTCTACGGCAGCATCAATCACACTTTTCATAACGGGGGTAATATCAACTCCAATGCCATCTCCTGTAATTACAGGGACAACAGGGTGATTAGGGACACTCGGTTGGCGAGGACCAATATAAGAGATACATTCTTCTTGAGACATGTGCGTTTTCCAGATTGAAAGAAATATGAGATAATCATAGCAGCAGTTTATACTAACAAAAAAGTCCTGGCCATGCCTGAATCTCAAAATCTTAACTCTTCATGCACAATTGCCGTTGGCCTTTCTGGCGGCGTTGACTCTTCGGTAACAGCGGCTCTTTTAAAAGAGCAAGGTTATGATGTGCATGCATTTTTCATGAAAAACTGGAATGAAGAATCGGAGCAATGCACGATTCGTCAAGATTGGAAAGACGCCCAAAAGGTTGCGGAATTACTAGATATCCCGATCTCTCTTGTTGATTTTTCAGAGCGCTACTGGAATGATGTTTTTGAGCGTTTCCTCAAAACTCTTGAAACCGGGGGAACACCAAGCCCTGACATTCTATGTAATCAATATATTAAATTTGATGCTTTTTGGCATTACTGTCAAAATCTTGGGTTTTCCAAAATGGCTACCGGTCACTATGCAGCAATCAATGAATGCAACATGCTCTGTCAGCCATGCGACCGCCACAAAGACCAAACGTACTTCTTATGGTCAGTCAATCCTCAGATTTGGTCGCACGTGCTCTTTCCATTAGCTAGCTATACGAAGCAAGAAGTTCGGCGGATGGCGGCTGAGCGTGGATTAATCACGGCTGAAAAACATGATTCAACAGGGATTTGTTTTATTGGTCCCGACAGATTTCGATCGTTTATTAAGCAGTATCTCGTTAGCCAGCCCGGCCAAATCTTATCACTGGATGGCAAACCTCTTGGGATGCATCAAGGATTGTTTCAATATACATTAGGACAACGTTCTGGTTTAGGGATTGGGGGTCAGAAGAATGCTCAAGGTCTACCGTGGTATGTTGTATTAAAAGATTTACAATCAAACACTCTGTATATCGATCAGGATGCTAATCATCCACTTCTTTTACGAAGCACGATTAGAATTACAGATACTGTTTGGCAAAACACTCAACCTCAAGAAGGCGATCGGATTCTTGTTCGAATTCGTCATGGCCAAACATTGCAATCTGCGGTTTTCGAGTCAGTAACAGACTCAACAGCCAAAATTGTCTTTGAGCAAAAACAACGAGCTGTCACTCCAGGGCAGTGTGCTGTTTGCTATGATCCATCTGGCAAATGTTTAGGTGGTGGCTGGATTGTGCAAGATTTGTAAGTACTGTGCTATTCCAATAGGGAGTTGTGCAAATGTTGTCCAAGCCACAATCCAATTTGGATACAATCCTAATCCATGCAAAGTGCCTACCAAATAGAATTCATAAGTAGGATATAATCCATGGGCCTGCAACTCTTTCTCAATTGAAAGCATTAAAGCATATGTTGCCGAAAAGGGCTCATACTGATTACCCACACTTTCAGCAATTTTTTGAGATATCACCAAAGATTTTAGATCGATCGGAGGGTTAACATCGAAGCCAGGAGGACATTCAATCCTCAAATGTGGTTGATATTTACGACACTGCTCCTTAATCCGTAATCTTGAAAATGTATCAATCCATGGACCAATTTCTGGTAATCGTTTTTTTAGCATTTGAGAAGAAAGTGCACCGATGAGAGCAGAAGCGAAACAGGGCAATTCAGATTCTTGCTGAGAAAATACTTTTAACAAGGACAGATGTGTTGAGAAATCGAAATTTAGTGCGCACAAATTGATTAAAGCACTTATTGCAGGCAGAGTATTTGGGTTAAGGGCATTTCTTGCACCGGCATAAAAAATCTGCTGCTCAATATATTCAAAAAATTTGGCCTCATCTTGAAAAAAACAAGCATAGCTCATGACTAATTGATTGTAATAAGCCCAATGATGATCATAAAGGCACAAAGTTGCTGAAAGAGATTGTAGTGCGGCTAGCGGAGGAGCAAAAAGTATTTTTGAAACTTCGAGCTGCTCAGTAAGTTCAGCACGCAATGAGCGGCCATATTCATGAAAGGTGACATACTCTGAAAAATCTTTAGCTTTTGGTTCAAATAATGCAAAAACCAGCTGCTCAAAAGACCATGAAAACACAATCTCTTCAGGAGTTGCAGTTATACTCTGAAAACAAGAGTGATCGGAGCGACGATCTGAATCCATATTGAGCCCCTCCTGAGAGCATC
>VGTX01000108.1 GCA_016874315.1 Gammaproteobacteria bacterium
TGATGCGATTAAAGTTCTAAATAAAATTAATGAGTCAGACAGTTTCTCAAGACATTTACCAATATTGCATTTGGTTACGTATGCTTATTCTTCAGATGAGAAGGTGCAAATGGTGATGATGAAGAAAGGAGTTAATGTTAACATCCAAAATCAATATGGTGCTACAGCTTTAATGTACCTTGCTCACCACCCAAAAAGTATTGCATCCGTGAACGCACTGATTCATGCGGGGGCAAAAATAGATGCTCAAGATAATTATGATCATACAGCTTTAATGATTGCTGCTAAATACGGTCATGTTGCCTGTATGGCTGCTCTTATTGAAACTGGTGCAAATCTTGATCTACAAGATTACTATGGACAAACAGCTTTGATGGCAAGTGTCGCTACAGGCACTCAATTTAGTCCATTGAGTGCATCTTGTGCGCCAGCTGTTAAATTATTGATTGAGGCTGGTGCAAATATTCATTTACAAGATAAAAGCGGTGAAACTGCTTTGACTTTGGCGGCTGATCAAGGTCAAACAGAGTCTGTACAAGCCTTGATTGCTGCGGGTGCCAATCTTAATGTGCAAACTAACCATAATGGAGATACAGCCCTCATATATGCAGCGAGATGGAGTCGAAATGACACGCTAAAAGCACTGATTGATGCAGGTGCTGACTTGAATTTGCAAGATGATGATGGGAACACGGCCTTAATGTTAACTGCGATGAATGGACATACTGAGTGTGTAAAAGCGCTTACTGATGCAGGTGCTGACCTGAATTTGCAAGATAAGGATGGAAAAACAGCTTTAATGTGGGCTGTGATGACAGGAAAATTTGAGTCTGTAAAAGCGCTTATTGATGCAGGTGCTGACCTGAATTTGCAAGATGATGATGGGAACACGGCCTTAATGTTAACTGCGATGAATGGACATACTGAGTGTGTAAAAGCGCTGATTGCTGCCGGAGCAAACCCAAATTTAAAAAATAAAAAGGGTGAGACAGCTATGATGATAGCTCGTGAAACTGGAAAGATTCACATAATTGATGCACTTGCCGTAGGTATCGCAAGTGAATCTGTAAAAGCCATCTTTACCGCAAAAGACGACAAGACCAAATGGACTGATGAGTCAGACCTCATGAAAGCAGTGAGAGAGGACGATCATTATGCATGCCGCGAATTACTAAAAAATGGAGCGAATATTAATCGTTGTAATAAAGAGGGTTATACAGCTCTAGATATCGCTATTATGAGCGGACACTTTGACATTATTAAAGAGATGATGTGCTATGAAATCAATCCATATCACTTGATGAAAAGTATTCGCCTCGCTGTGGAGAATTCCAAATATCATAATATTGTCCCCCTTCTTTTTACTCCTAAAATTATAGGAATTATGCTGCGTCAGCAACCAAATGCAATCGCATGGGCTCGGAAACATAATTGTGCTGCAGCGGTTTTTGCTTTGAGCGACGGGCAGATTACATTAAATCCTGAACATCCTGAAGCGATTATTTCTACTCAACCTAAGGCACCTCTGACTCATTCCACAGGACAGCCGAATCAAAATCAACCAACAGCTCCAAGACCTTTTCCTTGAAATATTTTCTGGATATTCCTATCTCCTCTTACTTTTTAAAATGCCTCAGACATCTCTTTGATGAGGTATTTAAAAAAATGGTAACAGCCTAAAATTCTTTGCATCCGTATCCTATATATCGGATAACTGAGATATTCCTTTTTAATACGGGCTTTTTTATATGTTTAATTACCACATGTCTTATGCAGAGTTATCGGCTGCATTAAATACGATTGTTCTCGAAGAGCGTCTCTTAACGGACCATGAAGTTCGATGCATAGGTAAATCCTTAGAAAATCCCTTTCTAAATGCTATGCTACAGGAATATCCACTCCTTAAGTCTGCTCAAGAGCTTTTACAAAAGACTCTAATTCGAATGGAGCAAGAAGCTGCTCAAAGGGGGCATCAGAATGCGGTACTAATCGGTGTGCATAATGCGGCCTATGCAGGCCCTCGTGAACGAACGAAACGATACCTTCAAAAGCAATTCCCTGCCACGAAAAAACCAGGATTGATGGAGAAATTAGAAGAGTTTGTGAGTGAATTCTTAAATTTAGATAAATATCCTGACGTGCGCAAAGAGCTCGAGCTTGCAGAGCTCGCTCGAGATACGGAGCGTTTAGAAGAGTTTAAGAAAGGCAATCTTAGCAAGTATACCCCACCAAAATCTATTAAAGAGATATTAGAGGACTTTGCTCGCTATATCCCGCACCTTAAAAGTGTGTATTCTACAAACACAACCTTTGCATGGGATGTTCTAGAGTCTCTTTTTGACCGAATGGATGGGCTTGACAATCCAGAAGACAAAGAAGCTGCTCGTAATACGTTAATCCTTGCTCTCGATGATGCCCGAGCAGCATATGAGCTTTTAAATGGAAGCTATATTGCAGGAACGAATTTTACTTGTCCACAAGGGTTAGATGAGCGGCTCTTAGACCATCATCAAATGATTGTCGCTGATGTGAAATCCAATCTGAACTCAAATGAAGAGGCGGTTCAAATCCTCATGAGTCCATTTGCAAAGATAGACTCTCAAGATATCGAACATGGCGGGATAACGCGTCATATCTATACTCCCCTCTTATATCAGCTCTATGCTCAGGCTGCAGGCTATCGCCTCCAACCACAAACAAAACAAATCTATAAACTTAAAGACAGTGTCAAGATTGAGGACGTAAAGCAACAGTATTTAAACCAATTCCCAAATGTAAGAATCAAAGAGATGCAAGAGAAAATTTTCAATGCTGCAATAGCGAGCATGAAAAATAATAGCCTTACTGTTGGAGAATACGATAGCAATTCAGTCATCACGTTTTTGAATTCACTCGAGGTCAATCCGCTTGAGCAACAAGAGCATACCGAGATAGAGTTGATTGCACCAGAGAATGTAAAGACTGAAGAAGACATCCTGAACACGATGGTTGCAGAGGGTCCTTTTATCGACCGAGCACACCTCGAAATTGTACTTGCATGGCATGACCCAAAGGCCTCTACAGTGACAATGAGCGACTCTCTTGAAGCAGGTCTAGAGCCAAGTGTTACGGAAACCATGCCATCAAAAGAATCCATAATTTCAGCATATAATTCATATGTTCAGAATCAACTCCGCCTTAATCCATCTTGCTCATTAGATTTTATGAATGACACCCTTGAAGGGGTGCTGATGCAAGAATATCTTCACGACCTACCTTGTACACAAACTGTGTTATGTGAATATTTATTAGCACCATCCACAGCTCTCAATCAAGATAAAAAAGAACAATTGGCTGTGCTTTGTGCAAAGCAAGGCTTTGGATTAGCTTTAAGCATTTTAATTAAACAAGGAGTGAACCCTAATTATAAAGATCGTCAAGAGCGAGAAACCCTGCTCCATATAGCAATTCAAAATAATCATGCAGCATGTTTCAAAGCACTTATTAATGCAAAGGCTGATGTGAATTTGAAAAGTGATTGGACTCAAACAGCCTTAATGTTAGCCGCCACACATGGAAAGCTTGAGTATGTCAAAGCACTGATTGATGCCGGTGCTGATGTGAATGCGCAGGATAATAACGAGTACACGGCTTTAATATGGGCCGCTAAAAATAGCCAAACTGAGTGCTTAAAAGCACTTATTGATGCAGGTGCTAATTTGAATGCGCAGGATAATAACGAGTACACGGCTTTAATGTGGGCCGCTAAAAATAGCCAAACTGAGTGCTTAAAAGCGCTTATTGATGCAGGTGCTAATTTGAATGTTCAAACTCGCTTTTTTGGATCCACAGCCTTACTGCTGGCTGCATGGGATGGGCGCACTGAGTGCTTAAAAGCGCTTATTGATGCAGGTGCTAATTTGAAGTTGGTAGGTGCTAATTATTTGAGTTTGCTAACTTACTCTGACCAAACAATCTTAACATGGGCTGTGGTGAATGGGCACACTGAGTATGTAAGAGCGCTGATTAATGCCGGTGCTGACTTGAATTGGCAAGATGATGATGGGAACACGGCCTTAATATTGGCCGTGAGTAATTGGCGCACTGAGTGTGTAAAAGCGCTGATTGCTGCCGGAGCAAACCCAAATTTAAAAAATAAAAAGGGTGAGACAGCTATGATGATAGCTCGTATGATGATAGCTCGTGAAACTGAAAAGATTCACATAATTTCTGCTATTGCCCGCGGTATTGTTAGTGAATCTGTAAAAGCCATCTTTACCGCAAAAGACGACAAGACCAAAT
>VGTX01000109.1 GCA_016874315.1 Gammaproteobacteria bacterium
TGGATGCATATTCAGCACAGAACATGGAGTTAACATCGGATGCATCATTTTTAACACAACTGATTGATCAAACTGTTCTCACAAAACCCGATCACCGCCTAATTAGCCCAGTTTTAATAGCTACTGGTGACGATGCAACAACAACAGCAAGATATTTTGAGGTGCTTTGTGACAAATTTAAAGATCGAACCATCCAAATTTATACGGCAAATGGTCTAAAAGTTCGCCATAAAGACGGACATATTGAAGAGCTTTCTTACTACAATGGCGTCGAAGAAATCTTTAAAGAAAAATCTGTTGAATTTGGAACAATAAGTTTAACCACTGCAGGAATTGGTTCTCGAGGCATGGACTACAAGCCAAACTCCTTGTTACAAAATCAATCAAGTACTTTTGCACGCTTTAATAAATACCAATACAGTAATCCCGAAAAAGTATGTGTTTACTTTGATGGATATCGCTTTCAAAAAATCACTCCAGCAACTGAAACATCAGAAAAAACAAATGAGATATTTTACGGAGAGGACGCTACTGCTGCATTCAAAAAATACAGCGCTACACTCACAACTCTTTCATCACCATTTACTGAGCGTGAAGAAAATGGACTATTTATTACACAATCAGGTGTAAAAATCTCCGCTGAAGGAGTGCAGAGCCTTTCTCAAGAACTCTTTAACAATATTAAAACCCTAGCGCACACAATGCTGATTACAAATGATGATTCTTCTGAAGAAATCGATCCAGCATATCAATTGAAAGTTATTCTTGCCCCATCAGAAAAAAATGATCCAAATAGCTTTACAAAAGAAAAAGCAGCTGCAGAACAAGCCATGGGCCGAACAGGTCGTATGACTGAAGCAGAAGGTGGTGCGTATGGAACTGTATATATTCCACATGCGATTATTGATGGAGTCATTCAATATACCGGCAAAACAACACGTCGTTATTTTGAAGATCCTATTATTGAAACCATGCATAATGCACTTGCAAAATTTAGAGTATTAAACAACTCTTTATTCGTGAAAGCTTATAATATTCTTGCAAAACGCTTAAACCTGATCACTATACCCCAAATTAGCTTTGAAGTGACTAAAAAAGCAATTGCTCGTTTATACAACACTGCTCGACAAAAAACTCGTTTTGATAAAAACACCCCTTCTTTAATTGTGTTAAAAGTAATTGATTTATTTAAATCGAGTATTATTGGTCGAGGATTTGGTATCAACACAGTCCCTCAGCAGAAACTTTATATCGAGCCAGCTACAAGTGTTGGAATTCAATCTGCTCTCAAGGCCAAAAATATCTTTACACATATCAAACCTTCTCAGAAGGCTGCTACCGAGTCTGCATCAGATACTGGATATAGTTGTGTTATTTTAACATCAAACACAATGTCAGAATCACAAGTATATGAAGCCTACTCTAAGATGATGAACGATAGTCTAATAAAATTCGAAGACTTTAGTGCTCAAATCAAAGTACTCGCTGCAGATGCATGGAGTGATTCTGCATTAGAACGAATAAATCATGAAGGCAAAATTAACTCAGGCACACAATTTATACTTTTGCCAAAACCAAATGATTATGTCGGGATGATCAATGCCTTCTCCGAATTCTTTTTGAGCGCAGAAATGCAAAAAAGAGATTACATTTTCAAGCCTGTTTGTTTGAGCTCAATCACACCTGATACCCAGCTTTTAGCATTCGAACAAAAATCTAAAGAAGCCCGATCGGCCTATCAGATCGGCAAATGGATATGGGTTAATACAGTAGAATACATGCTATATTCCTGGCAAAATCTAAAAATTACTGCTCTGAAATTAGAAAGTCACCATTGTGATGATGCAAATTGCCTCACAACCCTGGCAACAACATTAAAACATGCAATTGAAAGTAATTTTAAAGATAAACTATCAGTTAGCAATTCAACCGTTCCAGTAAGAGATGGGCGTATCTGTGCAAACAAAATTACGCTAGAGAATGCAACAGCAGTGCAATTGACATTAAAATCCGATCTGCGTCCTGTCTATACAGTGGATTTTAACGATCGATTTGCTATCCCAAAGGTCCTATCCTCGATAACAGAATGGCTACCTGGTTTTAAAACACTCACATCAGCAGACATTCAAACCACTGGCAGTCAAATCAATCCTGCGACTACGGGTATGCACCGCAATCTTGCTCGAGAAATATTCACTCTTCCTAATCTTTTGAAAAATGTCTTATTGCGTATCTTTAAGACAACAAGTGATTTTACTGAGCTCTTCAAAGAGTCGGTTTGGAGTGGATTGAATTTTTCAGCGGAAGAATCAACAACCAAAAAAATCCTTTCAGAAGATAAGCTCACTCAAAATAGCTATGGAACAGCGTTAGCACATGAAAAAATTGCTCAATATTATTCTCTACAAGAAGATAATCCTCAATACAATGCTTATTACATCGCATTAAATGCTCGAATTACTTCAGGCATCACACTTCTTGATGAAATTAAAAACGCCTATACATGTGCTATTAATACTGTATCCAAAGAAATAACATCAAAAGAATTCTTCTCTAACAAGCAGGAAATTGGCCTAACAGAATGGACTCTCTTTCATGCGTTGGAAAAAATTTCAACCGATCATGTCGCGCATTTCGATGGGATTCTGAATGCCAAAAAATCTTTGATTATTGATAAGTTATTAGAAGCACATGTTAAGCAATACAATGCACATTGTGATGCAACTTCGACAGTCACTCGACAAGAATATTTACAAAATCTTTATACACGAGTGCTCTGTCAACATATGCTCGATCAAAAGCGCATGAAAGAGTTCAGCTCTGTATTCCATACCCATGCCGAACCTACTGCGTTAAATAATAATGCAGAATCTATTGAACTGATTCTAACGAAACAAATTAAAGCCCTACAGACAACTGTTGAGAGTAAAATTACTGAACGCTGCGCTGTACTTAATACTCTACAAAAGCACCAGCAATGCTTTATCAAAGCGAATGCTTGGGCAAGGGAATTTAAACAAGCAATATACGGTTCGTTAGATCAGTTTTATGTATGGGTTAAACAAGAGCATCAAAGAGATGACTCTCAACTTCTCTCTAGCGAAAAATTTGCTGAATTACCTGCATCGTATCAAAGCATGTACACGAAACGAATTTTACAACTTGATGGAAAAAACAGACATCATGCTGATATTCGCGCTTTTATGGAAAGAACAACCCCTCCATCAGAAATTGATTTGAAAAGAGAGCTTGCCGATAGTTACTCTACTCTTGCACAATCGGATTTAGCAGATGCTTTAACGTCACTCTCTATGAATGAGTTTTATCATGCTTTGAAAAAAAGTTACTTTAAAAATGATTACCTATTCGTTTCATTCTCACGTATTGCGACTTATTATTGGAGTAACATTTCAAGAAAGATGAAGCCTTATTATAACAATGTGAGCATGCTTGGCCATGCAAAAGACTTCAATCTGATGAGTTACACTTTTGCAGATGAATTATATGCAGATTATGTTGATATGATTTGTGCATACCTTTTCGATGCGCTTGCTGCGATCGGGCTAATGAAATTCTCGCTCTTTGCAGTAACACTCATTCCTTCAGTGTATGGATTAATGTTTTCAATGCTTATCAGTTTCGCTGCATCTTATATTGGATCGCTTTTCATGGGTATGTCTGTAAAAGAACTATTTGTAAGAACAACGTTCCTATCATCCTATAACCTTTTCAATACCTATTTATATTACAGAAATTGTCTAGGAGCAGCCCTACGCAAAGATATTACACTTATTTTATCGATCGGCACTCAGATTAAAAATATATCGTCTTTAGCTATGATTGGATACACAACATTTAATACCAAAATGTTACGTATTCTAAATATTGATACATTTTATATTAATTTCTATCAAAGCATCATGCAAATTGCGTATGCTACTACACCTCTTAACAACAAAAATATGGGAGCATTGACAGATATTTTTTGCTATCAATTTGTTAGAGATTCTATTCTTTTTGGACTCAGCACAACATGGAATATCGCTGATTTTATTTTCTGTAAATCGCTTTGGTATACCTCTGCAATCATTCCATGTTTGTTTAACATCGGCTTGTATGTCAGCTATCATATCCTTGCAAAATTTAACCGAGAATCTGTACTTGACTGGTATTTTGATG
>VGTX01000110.1 GCA_016874315.1 Gammaproteobacteria bacterium
CCAATTAAACAACCCATACCTGTTGTTCCCACCTGTCACTATATGATGGGCGGTATCCCAACCAATAAATATGGCCAAGTGATCACAACTCACCCAAATGGCGGATTGCCTCAGGTTGTCAAAGGCCTCTATGCCATTGGAGAATGCGCATGCGTTTCCGTTCATGGCGCAAATCGCCTTGGTGGAAATTCTCTCTTGGATTTAGTAGTCTTTGGCCGTGCTGCCGGACATGCTATTGTTGAAGAATTCGCTCGCGGTGAGCCTTACTCTCTCGTTTCCGATCAGGACCTCATCCAAGCGCAAGCTCGTTATTACTCCTGGGAGTCTCGTACAGGAAAAGAATCTGTTGCTCAGCTGCGCCACGAACTCCAGGCCGCAATGCAAAAATATTTTGGGGTGTTTAGAGATGAATCTCATATGACAACCGGTCTCAAAGAAATTGAAAACATCGCTGAGAGAATCAATCATGCCTCTCTTGAAGATCGTTCTAAAATCTTTAATACAGCACGGCTAGAGGCTCTTGAGCTTGATAACCTTGTCGGTGTTGCTCTTGCCACTGCACGTAGCGCTCTCGTGCGTAAAGAATCTCGAGGCGCTCATGCACGTGATGATTATCCTCAACGCAATGATGCCGATTGGCTCAAACATATCCTAGCTTTTGATAATGGCTCAATAGCCTATCGTGATATCAATTTACAGCCTGAAACAGTCCCCGCGTTCGAACCAAAAGCTCGGACATACTAAACAGGAAAAGGAATTTAACATGAAGTTTTTGATTTACAGATATAATGAAAACGCTACAGAACCCTCTTTAAAAGAGTATGATTTAGATATCGAAGAAAAACGATGTATCATGTTGCTCGATGCGCTCGAAGCCTTAAAAGAAATTGATCCAACAATCGCGTTCCGACGCTCTTGCGGTGAAGGTGTATGCGGCTCTGATGCTATGAATGTGAATGGAAAAAATCGCCTTGCTTGTATCACACCCCTCCATGAGCTTTCTGACCCGGTCACCATCCGACCCTTACCTTCTTTTCCAGTAATTCGTGATTTGGTTGTTGATATGAAGCAATTCTATCAAAATTATGAAAAAGTTCAGCCATACCTCCAGTCAGATGCTAACACGCC
This sequence comes from Gammaproteobacteria bacterium, assembly GCA_016874315.1. Taxonomy (GTDB): domain Bacteria; phylum Pseudomonadota; class Gammaproteobacteria; order Berkiellales; family Berkiellaceae; genus LLD-282. Next base: position 1,129 of record VGTX01000110.1, read on the forward strand.
TGCTGGTGAATATATTCAGTCTCCAGAAGAGCGACAAAAAATCGATGGACTTTATGAGTGCATTCTCTGTGCCTGCTGCACAAGCTCCTGCCCATCTTCATGGTGGAATCCTGATAAATTCGTTGGGCCTGCTGGGTTACTGCAAGCTGCAAGATTTATTAATGATTCAAGGGATACAAAAACTACCGAGCGATTAGAGCAATTAAACGACGCATACTCTGTTTTTCGTTGTCATACAATCATGAACTGCGTAGATGTTTGTCCCAAAGGACTCAACCCAACAGCAGCAATTGCATCAATAAAGGATAAAATGATTGATAAGTCTTAAGAAACGATATAGCAACAAAATAGAATAAAAGATAGAGCTGATGTCTCTAAAAAATCATTATTCGGGACGAGAAGATTTGAACTTCCGACCCCATGCACCCCATGCATGTGCGCTACCAGGCTGCGCTACGCCCCGAATTTGTGCAATTGAGCACTAGAACATTCTATCAGGTGTATATTTTCTGTCAATTCCTAAGATTTGAAATCCACAGTAAATAATCCCCTGAAGAAGTGTTCAGAAAATCTCTTGCGCTTTCACTCTCTATCGCGATGGCTTTCTACGATCGCTCTCGCTTTCTGGTGAATGATCTAAAGCTGTGAGCGGAGTGCTCAGCTGTAGCGGTCTTGTTGAGGAAATGCATTCATTTTTATTCAAATCATGCTCTTCACCCCGTAACGCAAAAACTGCGGCAGGACACTGATTGTTTTCTGCCCATGAAATGGCATCAGGCTGATGTTTTATCATAATTTTTGCAATGTCGTTTACAAAAAGAAGTGGAACAATATTATGATATTTTGGATTCTCTACTGCAAAGCGAATGCTTTTTATTAAACGACATGGTGTCATCTTATAGCACATCAGCTCTTTAATAACATCGGAGTGTCCATGCGTTATGGCCAATTCTAAGGCTGTGAGTCCAGTATCGCGCGAGCGTATATTAATATTTGCGCCTGATTTAAGTAATTCACGTACACTAAAGTCATCTCCTTCTTTCGCTGCTTGGAGTAAAGCCAGATCGGAATCTTTTTGTGTAGGATTTTTGTATATTTTTTCATTTTTTAGCGTGCGTAATACCTCTGCACCAGCATTTTCTAGAGTCCTAATATTGCCAATATGATAACTTTTTTTGCTGAATTCAGTGGCTGTGTATAATGCAGTGAACCCTTTTCGTTCTAAATCAATATCAGCTCCTGCATCAATGAATTCTTGAATCGTCTGGCTATATTGTGCAGCGAGTGACATCAGCGCTGTTACGCCATCGTGATTTTGAACGTTCAAGTCAGCGCCTGCTTGCATGAGAAGTTCAGCGATGTCTTCACGACAATTTTTTGCCGCAAGAGTTAAGGCTGTATCTCCTTGTTTATTTTGCAGATTAAGATTCGCTCCTGCTGCAATAAGTTGCTTGGTAAAAATCACATTGTTTGCTCTTACTGCACTCATAAGTGCTGTTTCGCCATAGTGATTTTGAACGTTCAAGTCAGCATCTGCCTTAATAAGAAGCTCGCCAACTTCATAATTGCCCTTTTGTGCAGCGAGGATTAAGGCAGTATTTCCTTTTTCATTTTGTAAATTTAGATCGGATTTTGCTTGAATAAGTTCCTTGGCAAAGCTTTGATTTCCCTCTTTTGCTGCATGCATGAGTGCAGTGTTACCTTTATTATCGACGATATTTAAATTTGATGTGTGCTTGATTAAAAGTTTTGCAACTTCATTTGCTATTTCTATACGATCGAGATAAGAATTTGAAGCTGCATGCATTAATGCCGTATACCCTTTGCTATCCTGTAGTGCTGCAATATTTTCATTATTCTTGTTCAAAAGAATTTCAAGGCTTTCAAGAATAAAATGTAATTGAGGAGAGCAAATGAGAATATGCATTAACACTGTGCGTCCATGTTTGTCTTGCGCATTTAAATTGGCACCTTTTTCAATCAGGCGCATCAAACATGCATTTCCTTTGTCAATAGCCGCATGCATGAGAGCTGTCCTTTCTTGTTCGTCTTGCGCCTCCATATCCGCTCCAGCTTGAATCAATGCATCAAGAGAATCAGTAGAGTTGTGCTGCGCTGCAAGCATAAGAGCGGTGATGCCATTTTTTTTCGATAAATGAATATTTGCTCCTGCAGTAATAAGAGATTTAAGTGATTCAGTGGAATTATGAGTTGCAGCATGCATCACAGCTGTTAATTCATTATTATCTTTTAAATCAATATCAGCTTTAGGCAGAAGAATTTCTAACGTCTGTACGGAATTTTGAATGGCTGCATGCATAAGCGCATTTTGACCAAGGCGATCTGAGGCGTTAATATCTAATGACTCATTATTAACAAGAGCTTTCGCTATAAGGTCGCGATTGCCTATAGCGCTATATATTAAAGCAGTGCAATCGGCTGAATCTTTTATATTTAAATTCGCTCCCGCCTCGATCAGATAGTTAACCGATTCAATTGAACTCGCCTTGACTGCAGCAATTAATCCTGTGTTTTGAAGTGCGTCTTGCGCATCAACCTTAGCACCTTTTTCAATAAGCAAAGGGATAGCGCTAGGGCAAAATGAAGCTGCTGATATAAGTGGTGTGCTGAGTTGTTGTCCTATTCCATTAGGATTAGCATTGCGGTTGAGTAGCAGCTCCGCGAGATTGGACTGCCCATTTTCTAATGCAAAGGATAGCGCTGTATGCATATTTCCATCTAGTGCATCGACCCGTGCTCCGCCATTAAGAAGCATTTCGACAATTCTTACATTCCCATGTTGTACTGCACTCGTGAGTGGTGTATTGCGATCGGTGCGTTTTTCTAAGTTGGCTTTAGAGTCGATTAGAGATTGCACGCATGCTTCATGATTATTTTCAATTGCTATATCGAGTAGAGTTTTCTGCTCTTGACGATCTTCGTAGTTAGGGTTCACTCCTTGTTTAATTAATATACTTAAAGCCGATCCAAGGCCTTGCTTCGCACAAAGCACAGC
>VGTX01000111.1 GCA_016874315.1 Gammaproteobacteria bacterium
AATTTATATTAACAGGCTCATCAGCAAGGCAGATTAAAAACTTGCTTCCAGGAAGGGTGATTAAATATTCACTAACCGGATTGACAAGCCTGGAGCGCTCAAATGAGCAAGATTGGTACTTAGATTTTTTACTATTAAATGGTGCGCTACCTGCTATATGCTCTTTATCAGACCAAAATCAAATTGATGAGGAGCTCTCTTCTTACGTTTTTCTATACCTTGAAGAAGAAATTCGAAAAGAGGCTTTGGTTAGAAATCTCAAGGCATTTACTCAATTCCTCACATTAGCATGCATCGAGTCTGGAAATATTGTAAATTTAACCGCAATGTCTCAAGATATTGGTGTCAGCCATAATACAATCGCAGAGTACTATCGAATTCTAGAAGATTGTATGTTAGTCAAACGGATCGATCCTCTCATCCACTCAATGAATTCAAGACGAAAAATTATGAAGTCTTCGAAATTTATTATGTTCGATCTGGGTGTTCGTCGACTTGGAGCAAGAGAAGGAATTGGATTCAGCCGTGAGCAATTAGGCTATCTGTTTGAGCAATACGTTGGTTTAGAGCTGTTAAATCTTCTTGAAATAGAGCATCCTTATGCAAAACTTTTATATTGGCGTTGTCATCAAGGGCCAGAAGTGGATTATGTCATTGAGTATAAAGGCAAACTTATTCCTATCGAAGTAAAGTTATCAAATCGACCTAGAGCAACAGATCTGAAACATCTCAAGATTTTTAAAAAAGAATATGATATTCAAGAACCATGCTACTTGATTGCAAATATACCATATCCTCTAGAAATGGAAGATGGAATTACTGCTCTACCATGGAATCAACTCAGAATGGTGATTGATGCACTTTCGTCAGAATAAAAGAGACATGATAGTTTATTGGATAATTTAGTAATTTTTTTCCTGATAGGGTAGTTGGGTAATTTTAAATAGATAGTTCATAATGCTCATTTTCTACTGGATTGATTTTTGATACTCTGATTTTATGATGCATTGCTTATTTCAAGATTTTTCATGTTTACCTACCATATGTCATATGCTGAGTTATCCGTTGTTTTAAATGAAGCCGCAGCACAAAATCGCCTTCTAACATCATCTGAAATCAAATGTATAGAAAGCTCTTTGAAAAATCCTTTTCTCAAAAGAATGTTAATTCAATATCCTCTTTTTGAAGCAGCTAAAAATGTTTTGCAGAAGACTATTCAACATATAGATCAGAATGCACCAAGACGGAATGTAAGGCATAATACACCCGTATCTACAAGAGTTCATGACATTGCTTTTTCAAGCGCACGTGAGCAAACACGCCGCTATCTTCAACAAAAATTTCCCGCAATAAAGAGACCAGACCTAATCGAAAGGCTAGAGGATTTTGTGACAGAGGCTTTAGCACTCCCCGACTTGCAAAAAGAGCTAGAAATTGCCGAAGCTTCTCGGTATAAGGAGCGCGTCAGGGAGTTTAACTTAGGGAGACTGAGTGATTGTGCTTCCCCAAAAAACCTTCAAGATATTCTGAAAGATTTTCATCACTATATCGCACATCTTCGCAAGCAATATCAGTTAAATACAACTTTTGCATGGAATGAATTAGAATCGTTGTTGAATCGAATGAATTCATTGAGTCATTCCAAAGAGAAAGAAATTGCTCGTAATAGCTTAATACGAGCAATTGATGATGCGCGTGCGGCCTATGACCTGGAAGATTACAAATATATTGATGGAACAGATTTTAGCTGCTTAAAGGGCCTAACAGAAAGACTCTTAGACCATCATTATTTTCTTGTCCCTGACGTCCAAACTGATTTGGACTTTACAGATCAAGCAATCATGAGACTCATAAGTCCTTTTGCAGAAAAAAATCCACCCGATATCGAGCATGGAGGAGTGGAGCGACATTGCTATACTCCACTTTTATATCAACTCTATACGCAAGCTGCTGGATATCGTTTCGAATTACAATCTAAGCAGCTTCTTACTCTTAAAAATGGAGTAGACTCTAATGAATTAAAACAGCAATATTTAAATCAGCTTCCATACGGCACTCCAAAAGCAAGACACTCTCAAGCATTTAGAAATATTATTGCTCAGTTGAAAAGCAATCTTCTCTACTCTGAAGATCATGACGACGATCCAGTTGTTGAGTTTTTAGATCGGAAGGCACTGCTGAATCGTGAAACATATACAGAAAATAAATTCATTGCACCAACAATAGAAAAAACTGAAGAGAAAATTCTGCATGCAATGGTTACACAAGGTCCTTTTATAGACCGTGCACATTTAGAGGTTGTATTAGCATGGCACGATCCAAAAGCGTCTTTAAAAACCATGAAAGACTCTCTTTTGGCTGGTTTAGCGCCGAATTTTATGGAAAACATTCCATCAAAAGAATTCATGATCGAGGCTTACGATCAATATCTTAATAGAGTTGAGGATGAGCAAACTAAGTATTACATCATTGATTTTATGCACTCAGGTCTAATTAGTCGTATCTTTGATGAATACATTATGGATATCTTCTGCACGCAAAGGGTATTATGCGATTGGCTTTCTGAGCACTCTCAGCTTTTAAATCAAAATCAGAAGGAAAAACTGGCCGTACTTTGTGCCGCTCAAGGCTATGCAAATGCTTTAAGCCTTTTGATTCGATATGGAGTTAACCCAAATTATTTCGATAAGGAATTACAAAAACCTCTTCTTTTTATCGCGATAAAATACGACCATATTGCCTGTGTACAAGCCTTGATTGCTGCAGAAGTGAACTTGATGGTGCGTAATGGAAAAATGCGCATGAATGCTTTGATGTGGGCAGTTGTTTGTTCACATCAACAATCAGTCGATTGCCTTATTCAAGCAAATTTCAATTTGAATTTGACTAATGCTATTAATGCAACAGCATTAATAATCGCTGCTGAGTTCGGTGAGGTGGAGATTGCGCGAATTTTAATTGACGCCGGTGCCAAACTGGAGTTGAAAAATGCAACTAGACAAACTGCTTTAATAATCGCTGCTCAAAGGGGCAGGATAGAAATCGTTGAGATGCTTCTTGCAAAAAAAGTTAACATTGACGTGCGTGATAGTGCAGGGTACACAGCATTGATATGGGCAGCTCGGAAGGGTTATGTACAATGTGTAAACGCTCTTATTAAAAGTGGAGCAAATCTTGAGTTTACTGTTGATCATCATGACACAGCTTTGAGTCTCGCGGTACAAGAAGGATATGTTGATGTTGTTAAAGCCCTTATTGATGCTGGGGCTAATATTGATAGTGAAGATATTTTTAAAAAAACAGCTTTAATGTTCGCTATCCAAAAGGGGCGCGTTGAGGTAGCAAAAGCCTTGATCTTGGCAGGAGCAAGGCTCCGCGCAGATGATGAAATATATGTGAATCCCAAATTCCATCCAGCTATAAAGCAACAGCTTCAAGAAGTTATCAATAACATAAATCTTGTAGGTGCGGAGGATACTCCGTTAATGTCAGCAGCTCGACATGGTGACCTAAAAGCCTGCCAGAACTTATTGCAACAAGGAGCAAATCTACATCATTATAATATTGAGGGCAAAAATGCTCTTGATATTGCAATTATGAGTGGACATATAGAGGTGATTAAAGAGTTGATGTCTTATCCAGTCACACCCTGCTATCTCATGAAGAGTATTCGATACGTGGTAGAAAATCCAGCGTACCATGCTATTGCAGCTTTTCTTTTCCAGCAGGATATTGCAGAAATTATGTTACGTCTGCAGCCTGATGTAATTGAGTGGGCGAAGACACATCGGTGTGATGCTGCAATTATTGCGTTGAATGAGGCTTATATGCGTTTAAATCCAATAAAAGACACTAATGATCTTGTTTCTAATAGTTCAAGAGGATTGCCAATTATATACTCAAAAATCTCAAGCGTAGATGGTGTGAGGCATACTGCAAGTCCCAAATAAAGATACGATGTTGAGCAAAATGCTTGCGCAACCGCGCTTCTTTCAGAGGCGGGTCAAGCAAGCTCTCGGCTTTTGGCCGATATTTTTATTGATTGATTAATTTGTTTTGCAGAAGGCGGTGTTCTTTGATGCTGAATGTAACTCTTGACCACCTCTAAACTCGCTCCACCCACGGACACAACACA
>VGTX01000112.1 GCA_016874315.1 Gammaproteobacteria bacterium
CCTTGGGTCTGTTGCTGAGTTGTTTCTAGGGATGGGTGCGCTAGGGGTTGCTGCTCAAATTCTTTGTGCTACAGTTCCGGCGATTGGGTTGGGTTGGTTGTATTACAAATATTGTATTGGTGGAACCGATCCAATTATCATGAACGGTAAAATTTCCGATCCAATTTATATATCTTGTGTGCTCTGTTTGGGAGCGACCTTAGGATTATTAAGCTCGAATGCGCTGAACGGAATGACCCCAGCATTTCTTGCTCGTGCTGAGTGGATGAAATATACGCCATCAGCAAGAAAAGTAATTGCAAAAATTGCTCCAGCTTTGACAAAAAATAGTACAATGGAGCATGTTATGGGTGATTTGATGACAAAAGTGACAATTGGATATGCTGCTGTGCGATTTGTAGGTGGTAAAAATACTGATATTCAATCTCAATACACAGGTAAAAGAACAGAAAATCCCCACTCCTTCCGTAAGCTGTAAAATTTATAAAAAAGCCCATGCATCATGTATGGGCTTGTTCTATCCATATCGAAAAATAATTTATATTCTATTAAATACGATTTCTTAAAAAATCTATGATTTTTTTTGCACGCTCTTTCCCTATTCCAGGTACTCTTAAGAGTTGCTCTTGTGTAACTTGTTTTAAACCAGCCCATCCTCCGAAAAGACGAAGTAATTCTTTTTTCTTTGACTCACTAATGCCCGGCAAATCATCGATTAATGTTTGCAAGGACTCACTGCGCGAGCGTTTTTTTCGATAATTCCCAACAAAACGATGAGCTTCATCACGGATATCTTGTGCAAATAAGCAAATGTTAGGATGCTGGGAAAGGTCTAACTCTTGAATTCCTTGGTCTGTATAAATCCAATATTTCTCTAGGCCTCTTTTGCGCTCAGGTCCTTTTGATATGGCAATGAATAAGATATTGCTTAATTGGTCGGAAAATTTCATATAAGTTTCATATGCAACCTGCAGTTGTGTTTTTCCTCCATCAATAAAAAAGCAATTTACTCGAGAATTTATATTTTGGCCCGATATGAGATTCTGAAAATGTCGGTCTAAAGCAAGATGCATAGAACTTACATCGTCTTCAGACGCTGGAAGTCGGTATCGACGATAGTTTTCATGATTTGGTCCATTGCGGGTATATCGCACAACTCCGGCTGAAGTGTCTGCTCCATGATGATGAGAGATATCAATACACTCTACGGAATCCCAACCAGTTTCAAGGAAAAAAGACTCGAGTGCAGAGAATTGCTTTTCATAAATCTCAGTTGTTTTTTTTGCAAACGCAGCTTGATTGTGTGCGAAACTTGATTCTGCAAGCTCCAACCAGTGTTCTTGCTCTTTTGTTTTGGGAGAGTGGCAAAAGATAGAGTGATGCTCAATGTTTAGCTCAAATGAGTTTTGTGTGCGTATTAATAATTCGGATGGAATCCATTCAACACTAAGCTTATGGTATAGCTGCATTAATAAAGATGAAAGAATATCTGAAATCTGATGTTCAAAAGGATTCTGAAACATATGTTCTTGAGAGTGTACAACTTGCCCATGCATCACAATCATGTGATAAAAGCAGTTATACCCTTCTCGATATGCAATAATATCATAGCGTGAATCAGAGAGAATTTTCTGCTGTTGTCTTTCAACGTATCGTAATTGGGCAATTTGATTACGAATGAGAGCTGCTTTTTCATACTCTTCGGCTTTTGCAAAGGATTGCATCACGTCTTCGAGGATGCTGACTTGTTCATCGAGTGGATCATTAAAGAGTTTTTGTACGAGTGAAATACGCATCGCATAATCTTTTATGTCTGATTCGTTTTTTTTAATACAAGGTGCAGAGCATTTGCCAATTTGATATTGAAGACAGGGGCGTTTTCGTGTGTGAAAAATACCATCACTACATGTTCGAATTTGAAAAGATTTTGTTAAATTATCAATTTGTTGTTGCGCTAGAATTCGATTAGGATACGGCCCGTGCCGTGCGAGCGATTTTTCTTGAGTGCGCGATATTTTTATCTGTGGGACCTCATGTTCCGTCAGAATAACAAAGGGAGGGGATTTCTGATCTTTGAGAAGAATATTATATGGAGGTTGTAAGCGCTGAATCATTGTAAATTCTGTGCGCAATGCCTCTTCTTCTGTACCAGTTAGGGTAACAATAACTTCTTCGGCTTTTGAAAGCATATTACAAATGCGCGCAGATTCTGGATTTAAATAAAAGCGTAATCGTTCTTTTAAATCCTTAGCCTTGCCAATATAGAGTGGCTTCTTGTGCGGTCCAAGAAATTGATAAACTCCGGGCTGATGTGGAATATGCTGGAGTTTCAAATTTAAGTCAAAACTCATTCTGAAATCGCATCTTGGTCAATCGGGCTTGGGCGATGATTAACCCAAGCAACCCAGCTGATATAGCCGCCTTTTAGGTGAGAAATCGCAGGCAGGTCAAGTAAGCGATATTTCTCCAGATAAATTTGTGCAGCAATTTTACTACGATGTCCGGAGCGACAGTAGAAAACAACTTCATCACAGGTTGCTCGATTGATGTTATATTCTGGTAGAGCTCCAAGTGGAATATTGATCGCTTTTTCAATCATACCTTCCAGGCATTCTGATGGCTCACGAACATCAATAATGCATACTCGTTGATCGTGAATTTTTGGGGCAAACTCTTCAGGAGTTAATGAGTGATACAACATAAACATGATAATAAAAATTGAAACTCATTCAAGCCTACCAGATCTGGTATGTATAGAAAATGCCTTGCGTCGTTTTAAAAATTATTCGTGGATGAAAACATTTTACAGCTAGATTTTAGAAAAATTTGTACTAGCGATTATTGCCGCTCAAAAGATCGGTTATTTATTTAAAAAGACTCGAATTATGTTCGTTTTTTTGTTATATATTATAAATCGTAGTGACATAATGATTAGGAATGATGAAAATATTCCGTTATTATGGATTTGCCAAGATTCTTTCTGAAATGTATTCAAGAAAGTATCCTTATTATTAGTGTCCTTAGGAGGTTTCTAATGGTTCAACGTTATCAAACTCAAACAGTTCATCGCTCTTATTCAGGTGAGTATGAACAAAACTCAGTATTGCGCAATACATTGATATTGCTATCTCTTTCAACATTATTTGCTGCATGCACTGCATATTTATCTTTTCTTAATCCTCGAGTTGCTGCATCATTTGGATTTTTCGGAACAACTGTGATGTATTTTGGGCTTTTATTTTGTATTCAAGCTTATCGGAATTCATCATTAGGAATCGCATTTGTTTTTGCTTTAACAGGTTTTCTTGGATATACTCTCGGGCCTTTGCTACATGTCGTTTTTCATCAAATCGGTAATGGTCCTCAAATTATTGCAACATCTTTTCTGGGAACGGGAATGATTTTTGGTGGACTTGCAGTTTATGCAACCAATTCAAAAACAGATTTTAATTATCTTGCTGGATTCTTAACAATCGGTTCTTTGACTCTTTTTGCATTGAGTATTTTAAACATCTTGTTTTTCCAAATGCCAATGATGAATCTCTTTGTTGCATCTGGAATTTTGATGGTTTCTAGTGGCTGGTTGCTCTTTGAACTTTCAGCTTTGATTCATCGTGGTGAGCGTAACTATATTCTTGCAACTGTTTCTCTTTTTGTGCAGTTGTATAATATCTTTATCTCACTTATTCAAATATTATCCGCACTTTCCTCTTCGCGCGATCGTTAAGGAATCTGTGAAGATCATGAATCTTCCTAATGCGATGAGTTTTGCCCGATTAATCGTCGGGCTAGCTCTTCTTATTTCTTATCTTTTTCTTAATATTTCCATATCTCATATTGGATTTTTATTTATTATCGCTGCATTATCAGATGGCCTAGATGGTTATATCGCTCGTCGATATAATTGTTGTACGGCATATGGAGCTTGGCTCGATCATCTCTCCGATAAAGTCCTTGTCTCAAGTGCATTAATAATTCTATCGTGGGTGTATCCTACAATTTATATTCGCACCGCTGTCTGGATTATGATCCAAAGAGAATATCTTGCTCTTGCTGCA
>VGTX01000113.1 GCA_016874315.1 Gammaproteobacteria bacterium
GATTCCAGTCAAATCCTTTACGGATTTGCTTATACACCAGACCACTTCCATGCACTAGCATTCTTAAATCCCAATACGGCTGGCTAATACATTGAATCTCAACATTGATTACCAAATTCGCTGTTCGACAAACCAAATCAAGTGTTGTCAACCGCTGTTTATCTGGAAAGATTTCACGCACAAGTGGTAGAGATTTCAAAAGCTCTTCGACAACGTCTTCGCATTTGGGAAATACCTCTGCAGCTTCTTTCAACACACCTAAGTTCTTTTCCGTATTAAGATTCTCAATCATTGCTCTTGCCTGATAGTTCTCATCAAATGGCACTAATGCCGGATCGGCAATTTCTGAAGCAATAATTTCTTTCTTTAGCACGACTGACAGGAATGTATTTCAAATATCCTCAAAACTCATCAAATGCTTAAACACTGGGTCCGTATATGCTGGATGTATTAGGTCTGGTTGCTCTGACATCTCGAATCTCCCTTTCGATTATTTGATTTTCTTTTGTACTACGCAATACAATCCAATCTCTTCTTGGCCATCATGCATACGTAATGGATGCCGTTCAATAGCATACTTTGATACATTGATATGATTATTAAAGAAATTTTTAAAAAAGCTCTCTTGATACGCGTATCTTGCATGCTCAGTCATTTGAAAAGGCTTTTCACAATCGATAACACGTAACTCCTCAGCTGTTAATACGAGCCATCCACCAGGATTCAAAGCGTTAATTGCAAGATCTAATAACTCATTCAAATCTGCACCCAAATAATTTGATAGTTCAATCATTGTGATAAAATCTGCATTCCAAAGAGCTGAAGCAGCCCAATGCATGACATCATCAACAATATACTCATGATATAGTCCTCGCTGCCTTGCTTGTTGCAACATACCCTCAGAGCAATCAACGGCAATTAATTTAGATGCTAAATCTTGCATCACAAGACCCATTGCACCGGTGCCTGCACCTAAATCATACAACACACCCGCAGTTAAGTTCGGAGCATGTCGTACAAGCACAGAACGTGCAATCGCAGGAGCTTGATAATCCAGCTCTTTTTTCAAATGAGCTTCGTAATTAAAACTATATTGATCGAACAGTGTTTGTATAAAAATCAGAGGCAATTTCGGCAATTCTTGAGCGCTATATATGTCATACAAAGTCTTGGCAAGAATATGGTCTGGCTGAAATGTTAAAATTTGATTAAGACAGCTCAAAGCTTCTTGACGTTTTTTTTGTCGGCCATAAATCACACTCATATTATATAGAGATTGAATATGATTCCGATCTATTTTAATAGCCAATTGATAGCAAGATAATGCCTTAGTATTTTGCCCTGCTTGATCGTAGGCCAGTCCAAAATGAAACCAAAATTCTGGATCGTGCTGTGAATCTGGATACTGTGTACAATCTATTTTTTCAAAATATTTAATAGCCGATTGAATATCCTTAGAAAATAACAATGCTGTTGCATAGTTCCGCAGCCATACGGCGGGATATTCTTTTAAAAAAATCTCACTTTGTTTAAAAAAATATATAGCCTCATCGAATTGACGAAGCATACAGTGGGTATAAGCCATACTTACAAGATATCCAATATCATTCGGACTTATCAAAATAAGTTCTCTATATAGCTGCAGCGCTTCGTTATAGTAGCCTAAGCAGTAGCACAGATTTGCTTTTAAACCAAATCCCCGCACATCGTTCGGATAAAACGATTGTAAGCGAGCAATCCAATCAGCTGCATCATCAAATTTTTTTTCCTTTATAGCAACTTTAATCAAATCGACCCAAAGCTCTGGATGTTTGTATTTTGCACTCAATATGTTAAGAATTTCATATGCTTGTTTAAATTCTTTTTGTACAATCAACTGCCTCGCAACCATCCATTGTTCCGTTACAGAGGTTGTTTCCATTTAACGTCGCTCCTTGAAGAAAGATGTTAATAATTCTTGGCACTCCAATTCACAGACACCATATTCTACAGAAATTTTGTGATTAAAATGTTTTCCTGCAAACAAATCGACTGTTTGATGAATAGAGTGAGCTCTCGAATCACGAGCCCCCACAACTAACCGAGTTAAACGTGCATGCAGTAACGCCCCCACACACATCATACAAGGCTCTAATGTCACATACATTGTTGTTTCTTTGGGAAATCGATAGTTTTTCAAACTCTGACAATACATAGAAGTTGCGACAATTTCAGCATGATGCGTTGGATCGTGGTCGATAATATTTCTATTGTATCCAGTGGCACATATTTGCAGATCGGATGAAACGATAACGCACCCTATAGGCATTTCACCTAATACGAGTGCTTTTCTAGCCTCAGCAATCGCTAGTTGCATAAAAAATAGATCTCGTTGAGAATAATCAGATATACTCATACAGTTGTCTCGTTTAGTGATTTTGGAAAGAGGTTTTATGGATGGTTTAATGGAACAAGAGCGAGCAGAATCTTCATCCCCGCAAACACTAACCGTCTCCCAGTTTAGCCAGTATATTCATAAAAATCTACCACAATGGCTGCCTCCATTATGGATTTCGGGCGAGCTTGCAGAGATTTTTATTGCAAAATCTGGGCATGTTTACATGATCATTAAAGATAAAGACGTTCAATTCCGTGCTGTAATTTATCACTTTTCTCGACAACAAATGAAAATCGAATTATCTGATGGTCTCCATGTTAATGCTCTTGTGCAAGCAACATTTTATAAGCCTAAAGGAGAGTTTCAGCTCATTATTAAATCTATAGAGCCGCAAGGTATTGGTTTACTGAGATTAGAATTTGAAAAATTAAAAGAAAAGCTGATAGAAGAAGGGTTATTTGATATATCAAGAAAAAAACCACTTCCGAAATACCCTAATAAGATTGGAGTAATCACATCACCAGATGGTGCTGTTCTACATGATATTATTCGCGTCCTACAACGACGATTCCCTGCAATAAAAATCATCCTATATCCTTGTGCGGTGCAAGGAGCTGAAGCGGCAGAACAAATTATTAAGCAGCTCGATAAAGCCGCAGAAGAGCATCAAGCAGATACATATATTATTGCTCGTGGAGGCGGATCGCTCACAGATTTATGGTGTTTTAATATGGAAAGTGTTGTACGCAAAATTGCTGCATTTCCATGGCCAATTATTAGTGCGATTGGACATGAAACAGACACGACACTTACGGATTTTGCTGCAGACTTACGGGCCTCGACCCCTTCGATTGCGGCAGAGCTTGCATCACCTGATTATAGAAATATTCTAACAGAGCTATCCTCTCATTTAAGACAATTCAAAAGAGTTATAGATGGATATCTTATTAATCTACAAAATCAACATGATGGTCTTGAACGTGCATGGCATTCCACCCTCATTCCTACCAATATCTTTTTACATCAACTAGAGCGATTTGAATTTCAATACGAAAAAAAAGTACAACAAAGACACAATGCGCTTTTAAAAAAATACAACATGATCAACATGTTTTTTCAAAAGTATGAGCGTCAACTCAATATCTCTCTCAATCGATTGACACACCGCAATACTGTACTCTTTCAAAAAGTGCAAGAAAAACTATCTCATCAATATCAGGGGCTGCATACAACATATATCGATCTTGAAAAAAAATATGCGGAGCAAAAACCGCAAAATGCACTACAACTTATTGAGTTACAAACTCTCGATCATGAGTCCATTCAATCTGAAGATCAAATCACCCCAGGATTGGTTGCAACAATACAGCTTAATCAATCAAAATGGATGATTACATTCGATGAAAAGTTACAATAATTTTCTGAAAAATCTTTTTTAACTCTATAAAAATATGTTATATTTTCACGCATATTAATTTCTTATCAGAAGGCAAGGATGCGTGTTTTTTCTTACTCTGTAGATGGTTCATTCGTATATGGTGGACGTAAAAAAACAGACTTAAATCAAGATGCTAATCAATCAGAATCAACAAGCTCGTCAACTTCTGTCAAGAAGAAGAAATTTGGTACGCGTCCAGAAACTGTATTGTTTATTAAGGATATTGT
>VGTX01000114.1 GCA_016874315.1 Gammaproteobacteria bacterium
GGTACTATCTTGGATATCTTAATGTCGATCTGGATACATTCTTCTCTGAGGATATTGTGCCTGCAGATTGGTTAGAAATTAAATCTGCTTGGATGAATACTCATCGTGAGTGGATTGCTGAGAATAAGATTTAATTAACGATTACATATTGAAAAATCAAATAACACTACAGATTAAATATGCATCTCACCGTATATTTAATCTGATGTTATTTAACAAAAAAGCGTGAGTTACTCTCTTCTTTATAAGTGAAGCCTTCCTCTGATGCAGCGCTGCATAAGGAAAATAATGTTCACTAACGAAGCAATGCAATAAAATCATCTGAATAAAGTTTTTTAAGAAAGCTTGTCCAGTGAAGGCAATAAATGTCTCCTATTTTCTTATCAATCAAATCAAAACTCACGAGAAAATATGAATGAACTTTCATTTCTTTTTGAAATAACTGCAAACCTGTTAGGTGTTTGTCTTTTACATGATCTGCAGCTTTTACTTCAATTGCGCAAACATTCCCAATGATAAAATCAACCTCGTCACCTTGTGTGCTTCTAAAATAAAATAGCTTTTGATATGACCTGGTGTAAGAGAGACATGCGCGTAGTTCTAGCGCAATAAAATGCTCAAACGCGAATCCAAAATTTTCTGTTTTTGGGTCTAAAAGTTTTAGACCAGCTAAAGTGCGGCAGACTCCAAGGTCAAATAAATAAAACTTTGAACTTGTTAAGCATTTTCTTTGAATTGTATCAGTGAATGGAGGTATAAGAAATCCGATAAATGTGTCTTCTAATAAAAAATAATATTCCCTTACGCTAGAAACTGGCAAGCCAATATCACTAGCAATTTTAGAAAAATTTAATATTTGTCCATTTGTCAGAGCAGCAATTTCTAAAAACTTTAAGAAACTATTGAGTTTCCGCACAAAAGCCTCTGCCTGAATTTCTTCTCGTAAATATAAATCAACGTAAGTGTATAATTGTTCTTGCGGATCGTCCGAAAGATAAATTTGAGGAAGTCCACCATAATTTAAATAGTGCTCTATGTTAAACCGATCGCCTAGCTCATGAAATGTTAATGGGTGTAATTGTGCAACACGAGCTCGACCAGCTAAAAGATTAGTCCCAGCTTTTTTAAGCTTTTTGCCACTCGATCCTGTTAAAAGAAATCGATATCCATCCTCTTCAATAAGTGAATGAACATCATTTAAAATCCAAGGAAGACGTTGCACCTCATCAATAACGATTAATTTCTTGTCTTGGCTTTTAACAAGTTGCTCAAAGCGTGCTGGATGCGTACTCAACTCCAAGTAAACAGATGTTTTTAATAAATTAATAATAAAAGCATCGGATAGTTGATGAGCAATCAGGCGTGATTTGCCACTTAATCTTGGTCCAAACAAAAAAAAAGAGCTTTTTTGTAATAATACCTCTAAATTCAGTAATCTTGGGATAAACATTTTTAATAATGAAAGTTAAGGTGCAATAATTAATAGTATAGATTAATTATTAACAATACTAATGTCAATTATAATGAAAAATTAACATTATTATTGTTAGTTTTATAAAGTACGGCAACAAATCGAATTCATGACACCTGAGATTATAATAAACAACTCACAGTGTATATCGGTATTTTTAGGACTAATGAAGAATAAAAAATGAAGATTGCTATATCAATCAGATAAGAAATGATTAATAAAGAAAGAGGTGCCGTGTAGAAACCTCCTCTTTTTAGATGAAATGCATTATCTTTTCAAGATCAGCGCTGGTGATAAAAAAATTACCGCACTAACCAAAAGACCCAAACCAACGCCCATAGACAGACTGAGGAAGACATCTTTTGTAGAATGGGACATCTTAGGCTCCTGGATATCCAGACTGGTGTCTAAATATAACCATGTTGTTTTTGAATAACCATTTTTAGAAAAACCATTGGTATCGGCAATCAGAGGGGCCTCTTGGAGTGCAAGGAGATGGCCTGCAACAGAGTAATCATGAGTATTGGTTTCATAATTAAATCCTAGGTATGTAGGTTCTTTTTTTATACCACCATGAATTGCTATGGCTTTTAGTGTTGATAACTTTTTCATAGAAACTACCTTGTACGATTAATTAATTGAAAGATTGCCGTGCATCCTGATATGCCTATCGCGCATCCAACCCACATTAAAGTCTCTTTCCCAAGCACAGCGCGAAACAGGCCTGTACCTAATGATTGCATTATTGTTTGATCGTAATCATCTAGATAAAAATCGAAAGTATAATGAGATTTTTCTTTAGTTACTGGATCTATATCGTACAGATCTTTTGAGTACATAGAGAATCCCGAAAAAGTTTTCCCTACAAATACTGGGGGGATTTCAGGGTCAGAGACAAATCCACCCGTACAGTGCATAAGTTTGTCAAAGTTTTTTAGCATAGAGCTTTTGGCATTCTGTATTAAAGTGGGCCCATCTTAAATCAAATGTCAATTAAAATCAATGAACTAGTTCAATATTCTGAGAATTTCATATCGATCAATTCAAAAATAATGGAAAATTCGCTCAATAACAGTATAATTAATTGACTTCAATAGTATTAAATGTTAATTTTCATTTAATATCAATGAATTGTGTGCAATATATCTTGAAATCTATAGATACTCTCACTCTGAATAATCTACAAGCAGGTAATCTTAACCCTATTCATGCAGGCATTATGATTGGTGTAGGAACACTATCAGTCGCCGCCTTACTATTTTATGGTTATCCATGTTCCTTTAAAACCCCATTAGAATCAGAACTATTAAGTAAATTTGATGAAGGAAAGGCTTTAGGATTGCGACCTAGGGATAAAATTATCTACCAAAAGGGAATGGCATATGATGCCGGCTGTATTGCTGGATATGCATCAATCACGCTATAAGATGAGAGCTTAAATTATGAAAAAAATATCAGCAGTACAATTAAAAAATCTTTCAGGCTCTGTATCCTTACTTAATGTTGGAGCCGCTTCAGTAGGATGGGGTGTTGGTTTATGGGCATGTGCTCATGCTTTTGTATATCTTGCAAATAAATATCCATACTATGCTGCACATCGACGCGGTTTTTTAGAAGGCTACGCCTTAGCGCCAGTAAATACAATTATTATAGAAAAATCCTTTAGTGATGGGTTCTCTGCTGGTCAATTGTCGGCTCTTCACGATCAAAGAAGACGCGCTCAACAAACTCCTGCTGAAACAACAGCTACGATGCTCGAGCCCTCCGCTCCACCTCTATTTGCTGATCAATCTGAAATCCCTATCGCTTATCCAGTGTATTAAGCATAAGAATTACAAGGTTGGAATGTCATCAATGTATCGTTTAGTTATAAAATTATTCGTATTTTTCTCATCAGTCTCAGCAGCTATCAAAAAATCCGCTCATAAAAAAAATACTTATTATATTAACACAATGCAATATAACCGTATTTGGTTCAGTGCCAATCCCAATCAATTTATAACAGAAGAAAATTGGGTGCGGCAAATACAATTTGACAAGCAAAACCCTTATGCGTCGATGTTTATTGTGTATGCCTCAAGCCTATTAAATATGAATGGAATTCACGATCGGGATTGTTTTGCATATCAATTCCCAAGAACAGTGCTTGTTGATTTTGATAAAGAATTTATAGCGTATCTCAATACAACACGAGATAAAGAAATATATACACTAGCTCAAGAGGAAATTGATAGTTTTAGGCGAAATATTGGGGGTAATCTTGCAGCTGCTAGTGATATGTTACGAACAGTCACAGCAAAATATTCAAATTATATAGATTTTGATGTCCATTTCTCAACAACAGGTATAACTCAATACCTTCCCGTTAATCAGGCAGTATTATTAAATATTGGGTCTTATTCGATGCCTCAGGAAAATGGAAAAACCCAGGAAGTGCTAAATGTCAATAACGATCTGATTATTGTATCGCGCGATCAAAAAACGAACCTCCCAATACAGCAAGCAATTAATTTTTTAGAAATATGGCAAAACAGTATTATTGAGGCCTATAAAGATCCTACAAAAAG
>VGTX01000115.1 GCA_016874315.1 Gammaproteobacteria bacterium
TTAAAGCTGTGCGCCACTCGAAATATTGATGTATTTGAAAAAATTCAATATCGCCTGATTCGCTCACCCATTTCAGTAAATGACCTGCATACGCACTAGCCATTTCAGTGTCACGGTCTGTAAATTGAGAAGATTTTTTTTGAATGGCCATTGGCTGTGCTGGCCGTGACCAATGTTCTTTGAGCGAAAAACTCATTAAATCGCCAGATTCCATGATGACCCAAATCATTGGGAAAAAATACTGAACAGATTTTGGTAAATGATTATAACTCAACTCTATATCATAATATTGCCGCATAAAATTCTTTAGAGAGATTTCCCATGGCTCTGGCCATTTATATTCACTCCAAAAAAAATCGACAATTTCTTGAGTGGATTCTAATTGAGAGCGGATTTTTTTTGGTATAGCATCAATCAGCTCTGCAATCATTTGCTTACTATAGTAAGGGTGTAGCATTGTCCATGCTTGTATATTAATTCGCTGGAAGAGCGCATTTGGCGTGGAAATTGAATATATTGCATGAGATTCATGTGGATGATAATCAATTAAAATAGAGTAATTCTGTACTTCAATTTGAGACGGAAAATCTGTAAGAGCAGCTGGACAGTGATGAGTAATAAAAAAAACATCGCTTCTAAAAGAATGATGACGACAATACTCTAAAAATGACGGCCCATCATACACAGTGGTTGGCCAATGTGCTTCTGCTTGCCGAATGCATTCGCTAACAGACTGTTTTAAATGCTCTGTGCGCGTATAATCGGCAAGTTTTTGTGCAGCATAATATGCCCGAGTCCATGATGCTGTCCGATATGCACTATCGATTTTGTTAAGCAAGTCAGAGTTTGTCAGTTGACTAATAAGTCCTGAAATGCCAGTTGTGCGAGCTTCGGGTGTTGGAGATTTTAATATCCAATGGCGACCAAGTGACTGAATTTTAAGACCCCATAGTGTTGCAATGCGCTTTGCAAAAACCATGTGACGCGTTTCGCAGTATTCATATCCTTGCTCTTGAACCGTGATTCGACTCTGTGCATAGTGTAAGATATCGTGCTCTGCAATTGGGCCAATAAAGCGAGGTAAGAGTGTACCATTTCGTTGTTTTTGAATTTCTAAAGCAATGACCCATAATGGCTCTTTTGCGCCCTTCACTCGAGTAGGATAAATCATTTCGACGCCACGTGCCCCGCGATATCGAGTAATACCATCAGGCGATTCTGGTTTTTTTTGAAAAATCATATCCCAAAAGCCGGCCAACAATGCGCGATGAATAAGTGTGATTTCCATATCAGATGGTAGAGTAACAGGGGACTCGCCGAGCATGGAACATTCTTTCACCCAAGCATGTGTTAAGGTTGGATGTAAGAAATTTTGATGTAAGAATGTTTGATATCCTGAGCGAGAGAGAGTTTTTTTCGACTCTTGAATTCTGAGCCACAATCTAACGATCGCAATAAAATCAGATTGAGAATCATAATCTTGTTTATGACAGTTTGTGGCTTTTTCACGCGCATCAAATGGAGTGAGTCTCATATCGCCTGAGCTTAAAAAGCTGACAATAACGCTTACAAAAGATAGAACACCCAAGCGTGCCGCTTCTTTTAATATTAGCGCTAGTCTTGGATCGTAGCTCGATTTTACAACTTCCTGTCCTAAGGGGGTGAGGTGATAATCTTGTGTAATAAGATTAAAGGCTAACAAATTATCTGTGGCCTGAATAAGCTGTGAGCGCTCTGGTGATGTTAAAAAAGGAAAAGTCTCTAATGGTTTTGAATGGAAAGCAAAAATCTTTAAGCCAATCGCCATGCAGTTTGTGCGCAATATTTCGGGTTCACTATGCAAGGGGCGATTTTCCGCATCTTCTTGTGAGTAGAGATGAAAGCAAATACCATTTTGAACACGACCAGCACGGCCCTTTCTTTGAGCAATCGCATCTTGCGCGATGGGCATGATTTGCGGATGTGAGAATTGCATTCTTGGGTGATAGTGCATAATTTTTTGTGTGCCAAAATCAATAACCACACCAAGATTCGGGACGGTGACGGAAGTTTGTGCGACATTTGTAGATAAAATCACTCGTCTTTTGTGACCGATTTGACGAATATCAAAGACTTTATTTTGAGCAGATGGAGGAAGTCTGGAGTATAAAGGTAGGACTTCATAATGTGGAAAGCGTTTTTCAACTTGTTCTTTTAGCGTTAAAATTTCGTACTCTGTTGCGCAGAATACAAGAATATCACCCCAGTGAGTATCAGCTTGATTCAATGCCCAAAGGAGTTTTGATAAAGGCTCGTCTATTTTACTAATAGGAGCTGTGGTATCAAGATATTGAGATACAACTGGGTAGTGGCGTCCTGGACAAGAAATAATCTGAGATTTTGGAAAAAACTTTTGAAATAAATCTAAATCCAATGTCGCAGAAAGGAGGGCTATTTTGAGCTCGGGGCGTTTTTGATGAATTTTTTTTAGTAGGCCGCAAAGTAAATCCATATGTACTGAGCGTTCATGCACTTCATCAAGAATGATGACATCATATTTTTTGAGAAGTCGATCGTTCAAAATTTGCTGTAACAATATCCCTTCAGTCATAACTGTAATGAAGGAATCTGTGCTGGTATGGTTATGGTGACGAATTTGCCATCCAACATGAGTCGCAGCAAGACCATTTCCTTGAAACTCATGCTGTAAGCGTGTTGCTAGAACTTGTGTGGCAAGCCTACGGGGCTGAGTCATTGCAATACGTGGTCGCTCTATATCGGTCAGCATATTTAGAGCAATTTTTGGGATTTGAGTTGATTTTCCTGAACCGGTTTCAGCTTGAATAATAATAATTGAGTGCTTTTGCCAGCCCGCTATAATCTCTGATGCGCAATCACTGATGGGTAAATCAGGAGAAAGTGGACATGAAGGGCGTTGCCAAAAAGACATAAAAAATAGCCATCAGAAAGAACTAGCCTTATTGTATCTTAAAATTACAAATCTTGGAAAAAAGACATATTGTTACCTATAACGATGAATAGGATTGTTTTTTCAAATCTGAGAAATATATGAGCATGCTAAAGACGCGTATTGAACATGATAGTATGGGCCCCGTTGAAGTGACCGCCGATCGATATTGGGGTGCTCAAACGCAGCGATCGTTACATTATTTTTCAATCGGTGAACAAAAAATTCCATTACGAATGATTTATGCTCTCGTGATTGTTAAAAAATCGGCTGCCTATGTCAATTTTAAAATGAATGCGTTATCACAAGCACAGTACGAGTATATCAATCAGGCTTGTGAGCAAATATTAACAGGGGCCCTGGACGATCATTTCCCACTTCATGTATGGATGACAGGAAGTGGGACGCAAGCCAATATGAATGTGAATGAGGTTATTTCAAATCTTGCCAATCAGATTGCAGGCCATGCGCTTGGCTCAAATGCGATTGTGCATCCAAACGATCATGTCAATAAATCTCAATCTACAAATGATATCTTTCCTACAGCAATGCATATTGCGGTCGCTCAAGATTGTCATACCATTTTGCTACCAAGCTTGGATAAGATTATTGCGCAGCTAGAGAAAAATGTTGCAGATTGGAAGGAAATTGTAAAGATTGGTCGTACACATATGCAAGATGCAGTGCCGATGACCCTAGGTCAAGAATTCTCTGGATATCATGCCATGCTCAAAGACCATAAATCTCGTATTAAAACGGCATTAGAGGGGGTGTATCCTTTGGCCTTGGGCGGTACAGCTGTTGGGACTGGGTTAAATGTCCCGGCAGGGTTTGTTGAGCAAGTGATTCAGTCGCTTAATGAGTATACGAATATATCTTTTTCCAGTGTATCCAATAAATTTGCAGCGCAAGGTGCGCATGATGCGTTAGGTCATTTAAGCGCGGTATTGCGCGGTTTAGCTATGTCTCTTTATAAAATTGCAAATGATATCCGCTTGTTGAGTTCA
>VGTX01000116.1 GCA_016874315.1 Gammaproteobacteria bacterium
CCTTTCGATTCACTATACTATCGCGCCCCGGCTGTGTGCAATTTTATTTCATGGTGGACTCAGTCTTCTTGGCTTTTGCTTAATATTATCTATCAAAACTTAATTAATCCTAGTTTTATTAAGACATGGCAAAATAAAAATACACAACAACTCGAACAAATGAGACTGGCTTTTTTGAATAATCAAACTTCATTTTTCACACCAGAAGATGTATATAGACTTAATTTTATCAATCGTGATGAATATATGATCGATTCATTCGATCGGTTTATGAAAGACTCCAATCATATCGATAAGAAATTTTGCGTGATTATTGGTGCTGGACACGTTGCCGCAACACATGGAATGTTCAAATTGATGAGTGAGAGATACGATTTGGTTCCTTTTGAAGTGTATAAATAATAAGACTCTATTTGAGCACTTGAATAAAAAATTTATTCAAGTGCATTTCTAATTGGTTTTCTTTCCTGTTATACAGAAGAAATATCAAAATAAATACTCCCTATGGATTTATTCATTTATCTGATATTCTATAAGGAGTATTATCACTTGTTACAATAATGTCGGTTTCTTTTCGTCCAGAAGTTTATCGTAAGCGCAAACATTCCCTTTGGGGAAAGGTGTTAGTGCGGCCAACCTCTTTTTACACACATTGCACGCAAGCTATTGTATTTTGTACCTTTCTTTTTGTCTTGTTATTGTGTTTCGGTAAATACTCTACCAAAGAAACTGTTCAAGGGTTCATTGAGCCATCACAAGGACTTGTTTCACTATATGCCCCGCAGGCTGGTAATGTTGAAGAGTTATTTGTCTCTCAAGGCAGTATCGTGCATGCTGAAGAGCCATTATTAAGTATCGCTCTGTACGAAACATTGCCTGATGGTCGACATTATGATGAACATTTACGTCAAGAATTCGAAGACGATCGTATGCGGTTGGAGCAGCAACTCATGGCTATCGATCGCGAAGAAATGATTAAAGAAAAAGAAATTGAATATCAAACAACTCAATCTCAAGCTCAATTAGACTCACTCGAAAGACAATTTCCAATAGAACTCAAAAATAATGCTGTACTCGAAAAACAATATGAGCGCCTAAAAAAGGCCTATGAAAAGGGCTCTATTGCTCAAATGCAACTCGAACAAGTTGAGCGTGAACTGGCGCTCTCTAATAAAAATATTATTCACCTTGAATCTCAAATCGTTCAGCTGAAAACTCAATTAAAGCAGCCTGAACTTGCACTACAACAGCTCAAACATCAATATCAAGAGCGCCGTATTCATCTTGAGCAACAATTAGCTCAGTTAAAGCGCACACTCTTGGATTTGGATAGACGCACACACACAATTATTACATCACCAGTCGATGGAGTTGTGACTCAATTAGATTTACAAAAAGCGCAAATGGTCCGACCAGGTGAGCATCTTGTCGATTTAAAGAAAAAAGATGATACTTATCGCGCAAAACTCTTTGTGCCTTCAGGTGCAATTGGGTTTATTAAGATCGGTCAATCAGTCAGCATTCGTGTCCAAGCCTTTCCTCATCAACATTATGGGTCTTTGCGTGGGACTATAGAACAAGTCACTGATTCTGTATACCAAGGTAATACAGGTCAACATATGCCACAGTTTTATATTGTCTATGTGAGCTTGCCTCAGCAAAGCATGAGCCCCGATGGTCGCTTTCCATTAAAACAAGGCATGCAGCTTGATGCGGATATCAAAACGCAACAAATGACCTTTATGCAAAAAATATTTGAACCACTTTATCGTATGGCACGCTCTGAGTAAGCTCAGATAGTGCCTTTGAAAGCTGGTTATAATAAGACGGAGATTTTTAAGTTATGTCTGATTTTTTAAGTCGGTTGAATTTTTCTTGGAAAAAAAGAGTTCCAGTTATTCTACAGTCCGAAGTGTCTGAATGCGGATTAGCATGTCTCGCAATGATTGCTGGTTATTATGGCCATGATTTTAATCTTACTGCATTACGTCAAAGATATCCCGTTTCTTCGCGCGGCATGAATATGCAACAAATCGCCCTATTGGCTCAATCGTTAAAGCTCGATTGTCAGGGATATGAGTTAGCATTAGATGAATTAAATCAATTGAAAATGCCATGCATCCTCCATTGGGATTTAAACCATTATGTTGTGCTTATTTCCGTCACGCCACAGGCTATCCAAATTATCGATCCTGCTATTGGGATGCGCACATTAACAGTCGAACAGGTGTCTGATTCATTCACAGGCTATGCCTTAACAATGTATCCTCGTCCAGATTTTTCTCCTATAAAAGATCGACAAACCATTTCTCTTTATGACTTTTGGAAGTCGTTGCATGGAATTGGGCAAAGCTTAGGAATTTTGTTTGCTCTCACTTTAGTCCTTCAAATATGGGGTCTTTTAAACCCATTGCTCATGCGATTTATCGTTGATGATGTTCTGATTTATAAAGATACAGCACTATTACTTTCTCTCTGCGTTGGATTTGCATTGATGACTGTTTTCTCAACAGTCACTTCCGTGATTCGTTCTCTTTTTCTCATGTTTTTAACAAAAACATTAAGTCTGCAAGTCCAAAATGCCCTTTTCGGGAAGCTCATTAGATTGCCTCTTGAATACTTCATCAAACGACAAACCGGGGATATTCTTTCACGATTCAGCTCTTTGCAATCTATTCAAAGTCTTGTGACTACAACATTCGTTGAGTCTACCTTGGACGGATTAATGATGATTGTTTCACTTTCCATGATGCTGATTTATGCTCCCATGCTGAGTCTTGTCACAATTTTCGCCTTACTCTGCTATATCACCGTTCGCGCCCTGACAATGCAGACATTTAAAGAAATGAATGAAGAGCTTATTGCAGTCTCAAGTAAAGAACGCTCAGCTTTCTTGGAAACCCTACACTCAGTACAGCCTATTAAAATTTTCCATAAAGAAAATCAAAGACAAGCTTTATGGCAATCCCGCGTCACAGATGCATATAACGTCGGCATTCGAACAGAACAGTTCTCTATCCTTTATTCCATTGTGAATAAGTTTATCTTTGCTTGTGAAAATATCTTAATACTCTATTTCTCTGCTTTAATGATTATCGCTCCTAATTCCTTATTCTCATTAGGGATGATGTATGCATTTCTTCAATATAAACAACAATTCTCATCTTCTGTCAGCGGCTTGGTTGATAACTACTTTCAGCTCAAAATGATTGACTTGCATCTAGAACGTGTCGCTGATATCGCTCTAGAACCTTCGGACCGATGCTTTGAGGAGACAGATGCTGATAAAATCAAAAAACCACTATTGGGTGGAATTGGTGTAAAAGACTTATCCTTTCAATACGATTTATTTGAGCCCTTTATCTTCGATAATATCTCATTTTCAATCGAGCCCGGTGAATCAGTGGCTCTTGTTGGACCCTCAGGTTGCGGAAAATCTACCCTCATGAAAGTTCTCATTAGCTTGCTTATTCCTCAAAAAGGTAAAGTGATGGTTGATGACACCCCTCTTGATGAACGCTCTTTAGCAGATTATCGCGATCAGATTGCTTGTGTCATGCAAAATGATAGCCTCATGTCTGGCTCAATTCGTCAAAATATCGGATTCTTTGAGGATAATATTGATGATGAATGGGTCGAAGAATGTGCCAAAATTGCCGCAATCCACAACGATATTATGAATATGCCAAGTCGATATGAAACATATGTCGGAGAACTTGGCTCACAAATTTCTGGTGGTCAACAGCAACGGATTTTGATTGCTCGAGCCCTCTATAAAAAACCTAAGATTCTATTCTTAGATGAGGCTACCTCACACCTCGATATCGCGACAGAACATGCTGTAAGTCAGGCAATATCAGAATTAAAAGTAACCCGCG
>VGTX01000117.1 GCA_016874315.1 Gammaproteobacteria bacterium
GCTGGTCAAGTTTCTTTTAGAAATGACAAAGCTGGCCGTTTACAGACAATGGTTGGAAAGAAATCATTTACAAATCAACAGATTCAAGAAAACATCCATGCCTTGATTGCTGATTTGCGTCGATTAAAGCCTGCAACTTCTAAAGGGCACTTTATCCGCAAAGTCACAATATCGTCCACAATGGGACCAGGTTTCGGTATCGATCTATCTACGATTTAATTTTTAAGGAGCGGGGAGCTTGCTCTCCCACCTTAGACCTTGGGGGAGGCTCTTTTGTCGTTATTTTGACCACATAGAGCTTCTTAATATTTACCCTAAGCAGGCGGGTCTATGTTGCATTGTGCACATAGAGTCATTATTTAGAAAAGGAAACAATCATGGCACTGACAATTCAGCGTAAAAAGCAAATTGTTGCGGATGTCCATCACCAAGCTCAGGTGGGTTTGTCGCTTGTTGCCGCTGAGTATAGCGGATTGACAGTGCGTCAAATGACAGCTTTACGCAATAAAGCTCGAGCCGCAGGAATCTTTCTGAAAGTGATTAAAAATTCACTAGCACGTAAAGCGTTCGAAGGCACATCTTTTATGGCTGCAAACGATAGTTTGAAAGGTCAGCTTGTTTATTTTATCGGACGTGAAGCCCCTGGGGTTGCTGCGCGTCTTGCTCGCGATTTCGCGAAAGAAAATGATAAGTTGAAAGTTCGCGTTCTTGCTGTCGGTCACTCTGTGTACGATGCACAGCATCTTGATGCTGTTGCTAAATTGCCTACAAAAGACGAAGCACTCGCTCAGTTGTTGGCATGTATGCAAGCACCAATTACCAAGTTCGTTCAAACACTCGCAGCGCCAAGTGCAAAATTGGTGAGAACACTATCTGCTGTTCAAGAAAGTAAAAGCTAAGAAATATATTGATTAGGAGTTAATAATGTCAATTTCTAAAGAGCAAATCCTCGACACAATCAGCGCAATGAGCGTAATGGATGTTGTTGAGCTTATTAAAATGATGGAAGAAAAGTTCAACGTAACAGCAGCAGCTCCTGTAGCAGTTGCTCAAGTTGCAGCAGCAGCTGCACCAGTTGCTGAAGAAAAAACCGAATTCACAGTACGTTTGAAATCCTTCGGCGATAACAAAGTTAACGTTATTAAAGTTATCCGTGCTATCACTGGCCTTGGCTTGAAAGAAGCTAAAGAGCTTGTTGAAGGCGCTCCTTCTGTTGTTAAAGAAGGTGTTTCGAAAGCTGATGCAGACAACTTCAAGAAACAACTTGAAGAGTCTGGTGCAGTTGTTGAAATCGCTTAAACGATTGACGCGTTTTTTTGTAGAAAGGGGAGGGGCAGTTTTGCCACCTCCCTTTTCGCGCAACAAAGGACGCAGTCCCGCTGCACTCCTTTCTTTTGTTTAGCTTTTGGAGTATGAGTATCTATGTCTTCAGTTCATCGTTTCCGTCCTTTTAAGCATTTGGCTCAGTCTTCGCGGACTGTTAAAAAAAGACCACGTGTCGATTTTGGTCAATGCCCTGATTCTTTGCCAGTCCCCTCTTTGTTAGAAATTCAGTTAAAATCATATAACGATTATTTTTTACAACTCGGTGTTTCTCCTAATGAGAGAAAAAAAATTGGATTAGAAGAGGCTTTCCAGTCGGTATTTCCGATAGAAAGTTTTTCAGGATATTCTGAATTGCATTACATGGGTTATCGTCTCGGAGAGCCTGCGTTTTCCTTAAAAGAATGTCATTTAAAAGGCTTAACATATTCCGCACCATTGCGAGTTTCTGTCCGCCTTGTGCTTTTTGATAAAGATTCTTCAAAAGAGTCTGATACAAAAGTTATTAAAAGCATCAAAGAGCAAGATGTTTATATGGGAGAAATTCCTCTCATGACCGATACCGGAACTTTTGTTATTAACGGTACCGAGCGTGTTGTTGTTTCTCAATTACATCGTTCTCCTGGGGTCTTTTTTGATCACGATCGTGGAAAAAATAACTCCGCAGGAAAATTCCTTTATTCAGCTAGAATTATTCCTTATCGTGGCTCTTGGCTTGATTTTGAATTTGATAGCAAAGATTGTTTATTTGTGCGAATTGACCGCCGCAGAAAATTACCGGTCACAATTTTATTAAAAGCTATTGATTTTACAGCTGCTCAAATTCTTGAGACGTTTTTTGATTGTAATCAAATCGTCTTTGAAAATGACAAAATATATTTAGGTATCGATCCACAGCAACTCAAAGGCGAAACCGCTGAGTTTCCAATTTACAGCAAAGATGGAGAGCTTCTTGTCTCTGTTGGTCGCCGTGTAAATATTCGACATGTTAAGAAACTTGTTGAACAAGAAGTTACCCGCTTCGAAGTGCCTGTAGAGTATCTGTTTGGAAAAGTACTAGGTCGAGATATTATCGATCCGCAAACATTTGAAATTTTATACCCTGCTAATGAAGAATTAACAGCAGATAAAATTAAGCAATTACATAAACATGGCATTAAAGAATGCACTGTTCTTTTCACTAACGATGTTGATCGTGGCGATTATCTCTCACAAACATTACGTCTTGATAACACAGTGACAACATTAGATGCACTTGTTGAAATTTATCGCATGATGCGTCCTGGTGAGCCTCCTTCAGTTGAAGCAGCCCAAAGCCTATTCCGTTCATTGTTTTTCGAATCCGATCGTTACGATCTTTCTGTTGTTGGACGGATGAAGCTTAATCGTCGTTTACGTCGTAATACTGACCATGGACCTGGGACCCTAGAGTTCCAAGACATTGTTGATGTTGTTCGTGAATTAATCAATATTCGTAACGGGAAAGGTCCTGTTGATGATATCGATCACATGATGAACAGACGTGTACGTAGCGTTGGTGAAATGACTGAAAATCAATTCCGTGTAGGATTGGTTCGTGTTGAGCGTGCTGTCAAAGAGCGTTTATCACTTGCAGAAAGTGAAGATCTGATGCCACAAGACTTGGTGAATGCAAAACCAATTTCTGCTGCGGTAAAAGAGTTCTTCGGTTCATCTCAGCTTTCTCAATTTATGGACCAAATTAACCCATTAGCAGAAATTACGCATAAGCGCCGTGTTTCTGCTCTTGGGCCCGGTGGATTAAACCGTGATCGTGCATCTTTTGAAGTGCGAGATGTCCATGCTACTCACTACGGACGCGTCTGTCCTATTGAAACACCAGATGGACCAAACATTGGATTGATCAACTCCTTAGTTGTTTATGCGCGTACCAATGAGTTTGGTTTCCTAGAAGCTCCATACAGAAAGGTTGAAGGCTGTCAATTAGCTGATGAAATTCATTATTTATCCGCAATTGAAGAGGGCGATTTCGTTATTGCGCAGGCTAATACTCGTATTAGTCCAGATGGTGCAATTTTAGATGATATCGTTCCATGCCGTCATCATAATGAATCTGTTTTAATGCCTAAAGAGCGTGTTCAATTTATGGACGTCTCTGCGAAGCAGATCGTATCTGTCGCTGCAGCAATGATTCCGTTCCTTGAGCATAATGATGCAAACCGTGCATTGATGGGTTCTAACATGCAACGTCAAGCCGTACCTCTACTTAAGGCTGAAGCGCCTTTAGTTGGAACAGGGATGGAAATTCCAGTTGCGGTAGATTCTGGCGCTACAGTGGTTGCAAAACGCGCTGGAACAGTGAAAGAAGTTGATGGATTCCGTATTGTTATTGAAGCCGATCAGACTGGAGTTGAATCCAAAGATTACGGTGTTGATATCTACACCTTAAAGAAATTTTTGCGTTCAAACCAAATGACCTGTATTAATCAAGCTCCAATTGTAAA
>VGTX01000118.1 GCA_016874315.1 Gammaproteobacteria bacterium
AAAGCCCATGCACATCATAGCAAGAGCTGTTTATCTGAAAAAAACATCTTAGCGTATCTAGAAAACAAATAACGGACGCACCCCTCATCCAGAGAGAATTGCGTAAAAAAGAGCGTAACACTATGTCATATAGTGAGATAATATAGTTATTTTTCTGATTGAGATTGGTCATATTAATGAACTTATTAATGCGCTCAATCTCATCCTAACACTGTCATAAAAAAAACTTCAAGAGATTAATGCGCATATGTCGTGAGCATATGCGCAAATTCTTAATCAAAATGCATCCAACCGTTAGAAATGGGTCGTCCATCTTCTAATAAAGGCTTATAGTATTCGAGTAGATTTTTTGCACCTTTTTCACGAATATAGGTCAGGATACCACCTCTAAACGGAGGAAATCCGAAGCCAAAAATCGAAGCCAAATCGGCATCAGCCATATTTTCAACAATTCGATCATCCCATGCGGCAAGAGCTTCATTACATAAAGCAAAGATCAGGCGGTCCTGGTATTTCTGAAAATGATGTTGGCTGACTTTTTTGCGGCGATTTGATTTACCTTTATGGTATTGATAAAACCCTTCGCCACTTTTCTTTCCAATAGAGCCCTCTTGGATACGGCGCTGAAGTTCTGCGATAACATTGTCCTTACCAATTTTCATTGAAGACAAAGCGGCCAAACATACATCAAGGCCAACTGTATCAGCGAGCTCGATAGGCCCCATTGGCATACCAAATGCTCGTGCTGCGGCATCGATTTCATCCATGACCGCACCTTCTTGGTACAAAGTCATTGCTTCGAGCATATACGGCAATAAAACACGATTGACAAAGAAACCTGGTGCACTTTTGACTTTGATAGGGATTTTATCTATTTTTTGCACAAACTGATATGCGGCATTTGTTGTTGAGGCATGAGTCATATCACCGACAACAATTTCCACAAGCGGCATTTGAGCAACTGGGTTGAAGAAATGAATCCCGATTAAGCGATTTGGATGTTTTAAGACGTCATCAAGCTGCTCTAAAGGGATGGTGGAGGTGTTTGTTGCAATAATTGCATCAGGTCTTGCACGATCTTCAAGATCTTTAAGAATTTTAACTTTTAAACCAAGTTGCTCACTAACAGCTTCAATAATCAAATCTGCATGTATGGCGCCAATTCCTTGTACATCAGGCATGAGTCGATCGAGGCATTGTTGACGTTCAAAAGGAAGTGCATAGTGTTTATTAATGAGAGTTGTGGCACGACCAAGTGCAACTTGAATTTGATGAGCACTTAAATCCTGGAGGGTTACAGTCATCCCTTTAAGAGCAATCCATGCTGCAATATCTCCGCCCATTACACCAGCGCCCACCACATGCACGTGATGAATTTCTGGGGTATCAAGAGATTTTGATTTTTTAATCCGGTCTTTCATTGCAAAAATATGGATGAGGTGTTTGGCAGTATCTGTTTCAGATAATGCAGTGATTGACTGAACTTCGCGATCGAATGCTGCATGATTTCTATGGCCGATTTCTTCCCAGTTTTTAATCATGGCATAGGGTGCTGGATAGTGTTCAGCAGAGACCTTTTTCTTGAGAGAGGTCTGCACAATATGACTGACAATTTTTCTTGCGGGATAGAGTGCCCACAACCAATCCCAACTCCAGAGTTTTCTTGGACGTTTCTTTTGGAAATGCATAATTGCTTCTTTAACGACGCGCTCGGGAACGACAGCATCAACGACACCTAAGGCTTTAGCTTGTTTAGCTTTTAGTGTGCGTCCCGAAAGGATTAAATCGAATGTTTTCATCACTCCAATTAAACGCATGAGTCGAACCGAGCCACCCCAACCAGGTTGCAATCCGAGTTGAACTTCAGGCAGACCGATACGCACAGATGGTGAATCAATCACAATTCTCCAGTCGCATGCTAGGGCAAGCTCAAAACCACCGCCTAAGCAATATCCATGGATAAGTGCGATGGTTGTTTGAGGAAGTGCAGATAATTGATGGTATACCTGCTGGCCATATTCGATAAGATTTTTTCTTTTCTCATGGTCTTCTGGATTTTCAAAAACCTCGAGGATATCGGCACCGGCTATAAAGCCACTTGGCTTTTTCGAGCAAAAAACGACTTGTTGCAAGTCGGACTGGTCAGACAGTGAAGTCAAGATATCACTGAGCTCTTGAAGCACTTCATAGTTAATTGCATTTGCGCTTTTATCTGCGCGATCGAACTCTACAAAAAATATTTTTTTGTCATCAGTATGACAATGCCAATGTTGATATTGTTTCATTTCAGTTATTCCTTTAAACAGACTCAACTAAAGCAGCGCCACCTTGTCCGCCACCGATACATAGACTTACTAAAGCGCGTTTTTTACCTTGAGACCTCAATCCGTTGAGAGCACGCAATACAAGTCGGATGCCGGATGCAGCAATAGGATGTCCTAGTGCTATTGCTCCGCCCCAAATATTTAATTTCTCTTCAGGGAAAGGTCCAAATCGATCGTCAATACCGCAATATTGGGCACCAAGTACTGGATCGGAGAAACTTTTCATGACACCGAGAACTTGAGCAGCAAACGCTTCGTTAATTTCGATCAGATCGATATCTTCGAAGTGGAGTTGATTTTCTATCAAGATTCGAGACATTGCTTGAACGGGGCCCAGTCCCATCATTTTAGGATCGCATCCGGTCCATCTTACAGAGCGAATGATACCCATAGGTTGAATTTGATATTTTTTTATAAAAGACTCTGTTGCTAATAGTAAACAGCCAGCACCATCTGTGATTTGAGAGCTATTTCCTGCGGTGATAGAGCCATACGGTTCAAAAACAGGTTTTAACTGAGCAAGTTTTTGTAATGAGTTATCAGCGCGAATGCCATCATCTCTGATGATAGTACCTTTATCAGTGATCAGGGGAATGACCTCAGTCATTTGGTTATTTTCCCATGCATAATGGGCTTTTTGATGACTTGCAACAGCGAATCGATCCATTTCTTCACGAGCAATATCGAAATGGTAAGCAATTTCTTGAGCGGTCTTACCCATGATGAGTCCATTAGTTGGGTCGGTGAGTCCCTGCTTGAGCGAGATAATAGGACTTAAAGAGCGCAAAGGGATTTGAGATAGCCATTTCATTTTTTGCCAGGTTGTTTTACAAGCGGCTCCAGCACTAAGCCAATCGGCTACTAAGGGTGGGCAAATGAGCGGGGCGCGCGACATAACCTCGGTACCGATGACGAGCGAGCAATCGCTTAATCCGAGTTGCAAGGATTGTATTGCATTATCGATCGCTTGCAGTCCTGCGCCACAATTTCGTGCAACTGTGTATCCCGGCACATCAATTCCACAGCCTAATCTCAATCCCATAATGCGAGCAATATTTGCTTCGTCTTCACTAGGATTGACACAAGCGGCAATAACCTGATCGACGGCTTGTGGAGGGATAACGCTTTTCATAAAGAGGGCTCGTGCGGCATAGACGCCAAGGTCGGCGGCGCTCCAAGGTCCACGCGGACCTTTTGCGCGCATAAAGGGGGTTCGAACACCATCAATGACATAGATAGGTTCGACAGAATTTTTAGGTAATGACATACTTATTCTCCTAGCTGTGCGCAGTATTATCGTGATCGTCTGTCATAATGATTTCTCTTTTCAATTTCTCATATTGAACAAGTTCAGAGTATAGACTCTGATCGACGATACCATCTTCGCAAGCCTTACGATACTGTTCTTCGATAGTAAGCGAGTATAGTGTATCAATATTTTTCTTCTGCCATTTTGAAAAAGATTTTAACTCAT
>VGTX01000119.1 GCA_016874315.1 Gammaproteobacteria bacterium
GGCTACAAATAGCACGAACGATAAATGGAGTCAGTCCTCCTAATGACATAATGCAACCGAAATAAAAACATCCAGTTGTCTCCACATTGAGTAGCGAAGAGCCGATCTCATTAGAAAAAGATTGCGCACCTGGTGCCATGATTTGAGGATCGTTTTTTTCATTAAAGCGAATTAACCACGGCTGTTCTTGAATGGTATAGGTGGTCGAAACTTCACCATTTGTACTTTCAATAACCTCTGTAATTTGAATATCGTAATTTATACCCTGACCAATACAATATTGTAGAGTGTGATAAGACACTGCTTTCATTTTATGATCTCCTTAATATAAAAGGGGAAAGTATCATGCCTGACAATAGCAGCCCAGAAGAAATACCGGCCCCAGTGCAAATACCGCTCCATACTGATTTTAATTGTTTGTCAAACAAATATGATTCACGCGCAGCTTGCTGAGCGCTTGTAAACCCGCCTGCAGGAGGAAGATAGAAGAATCTATGAGCTGTCGTTGTTTTTCCTGTTTCTGCATCATAGAATTGATCATGCTTAGAAAAAACGTGCTCAAACACCTCGTTCTCACCCTCATATACTAGAAGATTTGCATTCAGTGCCTGGGAAACAAGGCCTCCCGTTAGGCAACATAAAGCATTATTGTGGATTATCTTTAACATAAACGTGATGTACCTAATAAACATAGTTATGAAATTATACATTAATTCCCATGATTGTCAATAAGTTAGGTGTGTTTGGTGTTTATTTTTAATCTAATTTTAGCATATCAAACTTACCTGTAATAAATTTTTAAATTATGATCTACTATAAATTGAGATACATTTATATTTCGTATTAGAAAAGGAGTTTTAGTTATGAAAAATTTTGAATCTTTGACATTGGTTTGTGGCGGAGAAGACTTACCTCATCGTATCGCC
This sequence comes from Gammaproteobacteria bacterium, assembly GCA_016874315.1. GTDB lineage: Bacteria > Pseudomonadota > Gammaproteobacteria > Berkiellales > Berkiellaceae > LLD-282. The sequence goes on from VGTX01000119.1 coordinate 927, forward strand.
GATCATGCAGTCGATTTTGCTGAGGATGTTCGTGATGAATTGCGTGCAGCTAAAGATCGTGTTGTTGCAAAGGCTAATAAAGACCTCGATCGCGCTGAAGACGATATTACAACTTGCATTAACAAATTACTGCACAACACTACAGTGATGGTTATTGCAGGAACAGTGCTAGTCGGTGCTGCATCTTTTGTAGCATGGCATAAGTGTGAATCGTTCCGTAAATTATTTGCAAAATAATAAACAAACGACACAATGAAAAAAGCCTCGAATCTATATTAAAGAATCGAGGCTTTTTGATTTTAATAATTAATGCAACATATTAAAAATATGTGAATTTATTATTTCATTCCGTTTTCTAGAGCTTTATAGTAGCGAACAGTCAAATGAATTTGATAGATAGAATTAAAAATACTATAGTTTGCAGATTTCAGGATAGCCCATACAAAAAGTTGTGCCATCACTGGAAGAAAGAATAGTCCTTTTAGAATAAGTGCGCATACTTGATTGATAATGAGAACATGAATACTCACTATTATTGAAATCATCATTAGACCCCAAAATAATGAGAAGAAGCGGCCTTTAAATACAGCAGCGCTATCCTTTAGTGGTGTTGTAGAGCCTGAAACAATAAAAATTGTTGCAAATGACCATCTTATTAGAATAGAGAATGCATAAAAAACAATTAATCCTGCAACAATAGCATATAGGATTAAGCCAGCATTATTATCATAACCTAGGAATTGTATCGCAAGAGCGGTTGAACCAGCTGCACTACCTGCTGCAATCGATAACAGAATGATTGCTCCCATTACTTTGAGAAGGCCTTTAATAAAAGGGGTAATTGGTAAAATACTTTTTTCAGGATTTGGACCATTCAAAACAACAGCATCATAAGTTATGTGCATAAGCATATTAAGTGTCATAAAAGCTAATAACATGCATGCAGTAAGGAATATTGCTGGTTGGTTGGATACCATGCTGGAGCCAAGGACAGCAGGGAGTTCGGACGGATTAGATTGGAGAGTTTGAGCCAAGATATTTGTATCACTATAAAAAATGCATATAAGTGAAAAAATACTGAATAGTACTACCATTGGGAGCGCTTTTTGTGCCCATTGTGTAACTTGACCATAAAAGTTTTTGGTCTCACGGAAAACAAACGGAAAAATTGATAACAACATGACATATCCTATTTTTAAAAAACAACATCGGGACAGTATATACATGATGTCTAATGTTTTTGTCAAGAATAATAATATGTTGTAGGACATATTTACTAGAATTTCTTTATTATTTGTATTCGGCTGTTATGAAGTAATGTCATGTTATTCGATGCGGTATTGAGTATAGTGCATAATTCTTAGACTCCGATCAAACATAAAGTAAATTAAGAGGTATTACATGCTTCTTTGGATCGTCAATTTTTTATGATAGGATGAACTTCAAGGTCTTGATACTGGGTAGTCAGGGATGTTTGTATTCAGGAATTATTATCGTACCTCAATTATGCTTCTGATGGTTTCGATTTTAAGTGTTATGATGTCGGTTGTAATGGCCGATCCGATTCGCTCTATCGTTGTGACAGGGAATCAGCGCTATTCGCGTGGAACGTTGTTGACGTATGCTGCAATCGCCGAAGGTGATGATTTAGCTTCCGATCATGTCGCACAAATTATTCATAATTTATATCTCACAGAATTCTTTGATGATTTATCTGTACAGTACGACCTTGAAAAGGAAACACTCTACATACATGTTGTCGAAAAACCAATTCTTAGCGATATTCAGTTTTCAGGGTATTTGCATTTCTCTAAAAGTGAAATAGAAAAAAGCCTTGTAGAATATAAAATCGAAGTAAGCAGGCCGTTTAATCAACGCTCTCTCGAAAATATGATTCGTGAATTGCAAAAGCTTTATGCAATTGATGGATACTATGAAGCCAATATTACTTATCAACTGAAAAAACAAGATAATGGTACTATGATCCTTGTTTTGAATATTGATGAAGGGGCAACTGCTCGTATCTCCAGTATTCATTTTCATGGAAATGTCGCTTTTCCTTCATATGTGCTCAATCGTGTGATTTCTTTGCAATCAAGCAATGTTATGACGTTTTTAACTGCTGCTGATAAATACAGCGAATATAAACTCGAACAAGATTGTTTGGCTCTCGAGAATTATTATCATGATAATGGTTATCCTGCAATGAAAGTCGTCGACCGACGCATTGCGCTTACAGACGAAAAGAAAGGTATTGTTCTTGATTTGTTTATCGATGAAGGCCCTCGCCAAACAATCACTCAAATTGAGATTGATGCGCCTGTGTCTGTAGATTGCGCATTACCTCGAGAATTAGATTTGCCTTTACTGTGGAATCAATCAGCCATTAATAACTATGATTCTAACATCAGAGATGCTTTAAATTTACAAGGGTATGTTTACGGTGAAATTCGACAAGATCGAATCGAACTTGATAATGATGGTCATGTTAAATTAGTTTATCGCGTTTTTCCTGGTCCGAAATATCGTATTCGAAATTATCACATCCGCGGTAACACATTAACGCAAGAACGTATTGTGCGGAATTTTATTACGCGCCCAGAGGGCTCGATGTATTCTTCTGTCGATTTAAAGGACTTGAATGCTTCGCTGTCTCGTACAGGACTTTTCCGTGATGTCCAATTACATCCTCAAGCGATTGCCGGATCGGAAATCGATATTTATCTATCCGTGGAAGAAGATAAAACCAAAAAGATTTTTGCCACTGGAGGAGCATCTAATATTGGATATATGTGGAACGTTGGGTTTGAGGACCGAAATATTTTAGGGACTGGAACACGGTCAGTTCTAAAATATGAAAGC
>VGTX01000120.1 GCA_016874315.1 Gammaproteobacteria bacterium
GTTCAAGATGACTATGTTTTTAATACCGAATTCTCGCAAAAAGGAATGAACTCCATCAATGGATTGCTTTCAGATAGCTATAAACGCGAAGAAACATCAGTAGAAGATGGCATTTCAACATCTCTTATGAGACAGACAGGATTATTTTTCAATAAGGCATGCTCGGCGGCAGTGGAATATACAGCAAAAAAGAGTATTTAATTTCGACATAAATATAAGACCAGAGTATAGGATATACTCTGGTCATTTTAATATACGCTTTTCTTTAGAAATTACTTCTTTTTAGCGGATGGTCTTTTTTTTGCAACATTCGTTCCAATATTTCCAACAGCTCCTTCACTATAGACAATTGCTGAGGATTCTCGCATAAGAAGATGGAAATCATTTTGCGAAAATTCTTGCTGTCCTTCGAGTTCGCTAGGAATCATTAGCTCATGTCTTAATTGAGTTAATCGACAAATATTATATGCGATCGTTTCACGATCTCTCGGAGTTGTTAATTCATCATGACTATACTCTCTTAGCCATGCCGAAAAATACGGCATATAATCGACTTTCCCCAAAATCCATTGCATAAAATCTCTTGGACGCACAGGTAATTCTTCGGTAAAAAAATAGCTACGAAAATATTGAAACCATGTCCATTGAGCAATGACCACATCTTTAAAATGGGTGACCATCCAACGAACAATTGGCAATACAGATTTTCTTTGAGCCCATCTAAAAAATGGGATGGGCTGAATAAATTCTACCTTCAAATCATTAAAGAACCAATTAAAGAGTTTAATCATTTGACGTCGTGCGGTATAGGACTGATCTTCAGGCCAATCATCACGAACACGTTTCAAATAAGTATGAAGATATTTTGCAATACCATCTTTTTCCACAGCAAGATATTCGGGTTCTGTATTTTTTAAGCACCATTTTATTGTGATATAGAGACTATACAAATCTAACTGATTAGCGATATCTGGGTGTAGCAGCAATGGCCTCAAATCAGCACTACGAATAGCACATTCATTTAATAGAACCTCAATCGTTTCTTTTGATAATCGTGTTGTGAGCGCAGTACATAAGAATACAACCCTCTTACTAAAAAAATCATCATAAAAATGCACATGTCTTGGCGTATGAAAAATAGAAAATGCCATTTTTATACATTTTGCATAACTATTTGCTACAAGAACATCACACCAACTATCAAATTCTTCATAAGAGATATTCAGATCGGAATCTTTTAACGAGAGTGAGTTTGCAAATATTTTATTTTGTTGTCCTTGTATAAAGAAATCGCAATGTGTTGCAATCCCTGCATGATATAAGACCCTTAGAAGCTCGTATTTTTGTGACAGGGGTCGCTGGCTATGCATAACGACAGCAATAAGACCTCTCATATAATCTTCTGCGCCAATATGCGCTAATAAACTTCGATCGCCATAATGATGGAAATAATATTTTTTCATAGCAATACGATAACGCTCTAAAAACTGTGCTTCGGAGCTGAGTGTTAATGAAGATTCTTTAGCAATTTTCAGCCAATGCGTTATTTTGTGATTAAATGCGATTAACAATTCTCTATACTCTGGCCGTATTAAAAGCATTTCAATACTACCAGCAGAAGCGTGTGAAAGAATCAGAAGTCCTAAGATATATCGTTTCTCATAACTATCCAGCATTTCCTGTACAGCAGGGTAGCACACCTGAATTAAGCTCTTAAAATGACGACGCTGTATACCTCTTAATTTTCTTTGCATGCGATTTTTATGAGAATTTTGACCCTTAAAGTACGTATCATTGTACAATTTAAATGGAAATCTCAGCGCATACTTTAAATAACTTGCCTGATAGTGATTTAAAGATTCTTTTAATTTACTTGGCCATGCATCAGTTTTGTAATGAAATACTGATTCTTGAATTGAAAGCATCAAATCAAGTGTACTGGCTGTACTAGATATTGTGAGTCTTTTTATGAGAGGTGAGGGTGCAAATGCAGAGACATGCTGCAGATCGAGCTCCACGGCGATACGCTCTAGTAGCTCCGCACAAATAGGAAATAATGCTGTTTGAGTCAATGCCTCACAGATTGCTGAAAAATCACTCAAAGAGCACTCTGGTATAGATGGTGAATATCGCACAAGCCGCTCAATCAAAACATCTGCTTTTATATGATAATAAGAAATAAGTTTTACAATTAACTGCATATTTATACGTGGATATTTTTCTATTGGCCAATCAGAAAGCTTATCTAGCCAATCCTGCTGCGCACGCGTTAGAGCCTTATAAGGTTTTTTAACAAGATTACCTTCTCGTATTTTTGAATGCTCTGCACGCATACCCATAGGCTTTATTAGACCATTGTGTTGATGATTTTCAGAGCCACGATCTTTTTGTAAAGGATTTGCGATCGGATTTACTTCAGGACGATCTGCGGAAATAAACCCCTCAATCAAATACGCAAAAAGATGAGATGAGTCAGCAGAAACATCTTCAATCAAAAGAGACCAAAGCCGGCGTTCGAGTCGCTCGATCCAGTTTTTTGCGACTTCGGGCTGGCTTTCCCAATATTTAAAAAGTGCTACAAGAGATATTTGAGAAAAATTTTGCTTTGAAAAAGCGGCATACACATCATGCAATCGTGATTGATTAGCATTAAGAATTTGCTCTTTGATTCGGGTATTAATCGAGCATGCATGTAATCCTTCCATTAATTCCTCATAAGAACAATGAGGGAACGTGAGTAAGATATTTTTCTTATAAGTAAATTTTGTATTGGAAACTTGGTGCTGAAGCTTTGATATAATTTGCTTCATATACTCATTTGCCGTTCGTTTTAATATCGCGCACTCATCTTCGATTTCTAAAATTTGCTTTATAGGCTCATCAATGATCAGCATACAATCAGAGCGTGGATGAAGTAGCTCTTTTTCTTCTTTATGTTTATGAGGCCGTTTCAGCTTCCAATAGTCGAATGCTGAATTTTTTGGAGCTTTTTGCCCAAATCCATAATAGAGTTGAGTCCTAGCCCAGTTTAATGGGTCGAACAAACCTCCCTGTAAACATAGCATCTGAATCCAAGGAGCTGGCAACTGCATGACTTTTGCAATACGGTCCCAAGTTAAATGGATATCTATTGCATCGATTGCCATTATTTTTGGATCAAATGTCAGGCGAAAGCATGGCACAACTTTTGCTGAAATCACATCTTCTAAGATACGCTGAAATTCGGTTGGATATTGGTCTTTCTTATTGAAAATATCGTGAAGATTTTCAACAAAGAACTGTGCGAAATGTTGTGCGACAAATTGCTCAATACTGAACTGAGAAGTCTTAATATTTGAAGTGATCAGATCGTGCGGAGAGACAAATAATTTTCCAAGCCGGTCGCGAAAACGCGCAGCTATAGGATTTTGATTTTTACGTCCATGAATAAGCCCAGAAGATGCCAAACTAATCATAACTGCAGGAGCAAGACGCATTAAACGCCCGCCACCGTGTATCAAAATATGCGTCATTTGTTCATATATCATGTCATGAGCGACTTCATCTCCAACAGAAAGAAGATATTTTTCTGTTGGTTTAGCCATATCGTACCATGAATAACATTTTGTATAGTCTTCACTTAATGAAATACCATAGTACTTCAGGTATGCAACAATACATTCTGTTGGAATGATCTCAGACTCTAGCACGGCCTGAGCTATTTCTGGATAAACATTCTTCATATAGATATTCAGATAAGCAC
>VGTX01000121.1 GCA_016874315.1 Gammaproteobacteria bacterium
CAATTCAAAAAAACAATCTGGCACACGCAAAAAAACCATCGCTCAAAGATCAGCTTTTAGCATCATCTACCGATTTGTTGGTCAATCAGATTTTGGATTATCAAACTAACTCTGAGGTCATGAGTCCCGAACTATACGATCGAATGATGACATTCATGAGTCGTATTGGTTCCGATCTGACTAAAGATTTTCGTGCTGACTTGATTCAATTGCTACTAGATTGCGATTCAGATGCTAAAACTATGAGAGAAGAATTTCTGGCAGCAAATAAACCTTCGAATAAAAATAGCAATGACAATAATGATGCGACTACGCTTCTCGATTTAGATCATCTGCCATTAGATCAAATTCTTTCTCATTGGGAAGTGTCTAACAATGACAATCAGGCTTGCAAGAACATTAGGCATTTTTGTGAATCTATTTCTCGAGATTTAGATGTTTTGAAAATCAACCCTGAAATAGCTGAGTTATATCACGCTGCACAATCTTTTCTAGATCAAAAAACATCAATGTCATCAGATCTGAAAATGCAAAATGAATTGCAATTGACTCAGAGCATCGATCTCTTTTTAGATAGACAGCTGCCTATTTTTGCAAAACGTGCCATTGCTGAAATTAAAATTTCTTGTACGCCAGATGAATTATTAACAATTACAAAAAAACTTGATTGGAAAGAGAATATCTTGCAATCTTTCACACAGCCTCGAAAAGTTAGTAATTTTATTGAAAAAATAAAAGACGTTTTGAGCACTCAAGTTTTTGATCTGAAAAACGCATTATTAAAAATGATGCCCTTCTATAATGACAAAGCTCAAGTCAAAATCACTGATACCCCTGCGCAAACAAGTGCGCAAATTGTAAAAAACAATCCCATCTTAAAAGATTGCATCAACATATCCGCAGAGCGCCGCGAAAAAAATACCAATGCATTTGTGCAGTTATGTCATTTAGGAATCAAGCAGTTTTATAAGCTCAACGATTTAATACAACGGCCTTTGAATAATAGCCAGTATCAAGACCTAAAAAAACACACCCCAACCTATCTTATTGATACATTAACCCCTTCAAATGTTGAAAGTTATAATAAAAAAATTCTTAGCTTACAGGCATTAACTGAAGCAATCTTTGCCTCTAAGCATTTTTCTTTTTCCACGTTGCTGCAAGCACGACCATTTTGGTATGAGCAATTAATGGCTTTGATTGCAGAGCAGCGCTTATCTCCAAGACATAACGATCTTGCTAACCAGCATTCCGATTTCACTATAGCTTCTATTGAACTTGAGAAAGAACTCATTCATGCGTATGGACCACTTGAGAAAATCGACATTCCAAAAACACTTATGGGAACGGCATTGCGTCTGCCAATGCATCTGATTCAACCTGGTATGTACGATAGTGCGAACGCTGTATATAAAGGAGATTGGATTGAATATGATGCGGCTTTTATCAAAGGCAACATCGCAACGTTTACTCCGATAATTAGTCAAATCGAATACTACAAGGCAAGAGATTATTTCGATCGGACATACCATAATAATCTGATGAATATCGATGGATTCAAGCACGTGAATCATCGGCATATTGATAATCTGATTCAAAAGAATGAGGCGATCGGAGGTTGGTTATTTGCTGCTACCCTCATCTATGCTGCACGACACTATACGTTAAAATCATTAAAACTGACAAAGCCTCATGAGTATCGAGACATGGCATTCCATATTATTCATATGGCACTTGATGGTCCAGCGCAAACATTCCACGATTTGCTCGCTCCAGGCACATATTCTCGTGATATATGGAATCATATTGTGCACGCTCAATCTTCACAAGGGTACACCGCTTTGCAGGACTCTCTTTTTGCTCTTTTCGACATGATTAAGAAAAATTCGATATCACTTGCAGCCGCTCATTTCTACATCGATCATGTTCAAGAAACCGATGACTATAAAATCGTTTACTCTTGGATTCAAAAAGAATACGATGCTGCTCTAGAGACTGTATTAACAGCCTTATCAGTGACGAATAATAATCAAGCAGATTCCGCTACATGGAGAGAAGAAGAGGCGAGCGTATTACTTACTCGACGTAACACGTTGCCGTTTTTCTCGGAACACCCACCATTTGCTCCAAAATGTAGGATACAGATTGGTTCTGATATCATTTATCCACAAAATGACCCAGCACTTATCCATAAAACGCTCACATTTTCAGCGCTAACAAGAAAAACAAAATTACCTGATGATGCCTTCGCTGTGCCGCAAAAACGTCCTAAAAATTAATATGTGAGAAAAAAATAAGAAGAAAACACATTCGTTAGCGAATTTTATCGTACAATTCAGTCCTATATCCTTTTATATGTTCTGAATGTGGAATCCCTATGGATGAGCGACCTTCTTTGAATAATACACTTACTCTCGAGCTTTTGAGAAAAAAGCTCGAACAGCACGCACTGCGAGGGCGCTCTGAGCGATTAGCATATCAAGAACTCGCAACCCTCATTCAGCAGCTCACAGACCGGAAACATGCGCCCGAAGCACCCATTCCTCAAGACATTCAGGACGTCGCTCATCAAAAGCTTTTAGATCTGAGCGCTGTGAAAATCAAAATTGTTGCCAACGATGAGCCTCTTAGCAGTCCGGTGACTGATGACTTTCAACCACTCCATTCTTCTGCTCAATGGGTCTTTTTAAACAACTGTCAGCAGCATCCAGCGTTTAAAAACGATCGGCGAGTACAGGCATTACTAGCAAAATGGAAACCACTTCATGATGTTAGCTCGCCATATTATCTAAAAATGTTCGATTCGTTGTTTGATGATTACGAACAGTGGATAATTCAAAAATCTAATAATAACCTACAAGCGTTGAATTCCTGCCCTCCCACAGATGATATTATTTCGCTCAAAATCGCGATCAAGGAATCTATAACTTTTTACGATCATGCTCAGATGCTCTTTCCAAATCATTGGTCAGATTTTCAGACACTTCAAACAAAAATCGCTCAAGAACTGCAGAAATGGCACGCTCTCCAATCCCTGCCTCTTTCGTCATGGCGCGTTCATATCGCACCATACTTACACCAAGACACAATACAATTCGAAATAAAAGAGCGGATTAGAAGCCATATTCCCGCCGCTTTTGCGGAAAATATGACAGATTTTGTTGAAGAGATTTATCAAGGTCTTTCGATTCAAGAAAAGGCAGATCTATTACACAACACAGAGCTGGCAAGTCCCTCCGATCGGAAATCACTTAATCAAACGCATGATAAAATCTATCAGGCTATCATCTCCCAACTTCTGCGCCAACACCCTCAGTTGCAGGATTGGGAATATATTGCTCAATGTGCGCAATCCCTCTATCTTGCAAAAGAGCAATCATACTTTCTTATGCATGCATATAAGGGCTTTCACGCGTTGTCAGAAAACGCACCTGGAGAAAAAATCCTTTTCCTCGAGAAACTTGATAAGCACCTATCATCCGCTCAAGACCAAATCTTTAAAAAAGAAATCAATTCAAAGCGACTGAATGACATCAAAAATTCCATTCAAAACGAAGCAAATGATAAGAACATTTCGACACAAGAATGGTTCAGTCATATCCATAAGGAACCTTCTCATTCGAAAAATGAGGCCGCATTTTATTATGCACGAATTGGACTATCTACGTATGCAGCGCTCTATCTGAAAGAAAATGTGACAGAGGAAGAGCTATTACAGGCTTTAGAGCA
>VGTX01000122.1 GCA_016874315.1 Gammaproteobacteria bacterium
ACCGAAACTCTTAATGAGCTTACAAATGCAATTGAACAAAACATCATTGAACTGACTAAACTGCAACTCCCTATTACTGTTGAAAAAATTCAAGATCTTGTTGAAAAACAACTCATGCTTGATGGACACCATGCTGTTGCTCGCTCTTACATCCTTTACCGTGAAGACCGCGCACGCAACCGTTTAGCACAATATCAAACACATGCTCTCGAAAATTCTCCTGAGTTTGTATTAAATACCCTTACTTCGCTAAGCACTGGCCTACATCATATTGATCTGGAACTTGTGGTCCATGAAACAATCAAATCGCTTTATGTAGGCATGCCAATTCATGAAATTTATCAAGCGATGATTATGGCAGCAAGAAGCTTAATCGAAAATGAGCCAGAGTACTCCACTCTTGCAGCTCGTATTTTACTGAGCGAACTCAAAAAAGAAGTTTATGACTTCTTAAATGTTGATAGCACATTAAATGCATCAGATGCCTATGGTGAAGCTTTTATTCAAGCGATTTATAAAGGAATTGCACTTGAGCAAATCGATCCAACCTTAGGAGAATATCCTCTTGCAGAGCTTGCAAAAGCCCTACGCCCAGAGCGCGATGCGCAATTTGATTATCTTGGATTACAAACACTCTACGATCGTTATTTCTTACATCATCAAAAAACTCATTATGAATTACCTCAGGTCTTTTTCATGAGAGTTGCAATGGGATTGACTTTACAAGAGAAAAACCCTACTGCAAGAGCGATTGAATTCTACAATACTCTATCGACCTTCGTCTTTATGAGCTCCACTCCGACCCTATTTAACTCAGGAACAACACGTCCACAACTTTCCAGCTGTTTCTTATCCACTGTTGGGGATGACTTGTATCAAATCTATGGAGCAATTCGCGACAATGCAATGCTCTCGAAATTTGCAGGCGGTCTTGGTAACGACTGGACTCAAGTTCGTGGAATTAACGCGCATATTAAAGGCACAAATGGCCAATCCCAAGGCGTTATTCCTTTCTTAAAAGTAGCAAATGACACTGCTGTTGCCGTTAACCAAGGTGGTAAACGTAAAGGTGCACTTTGCGTATATCTTGAATGCTGGCACCGTGATATCGAAGAGTTCCTAGAACTTCGTAAAAATACTGGTGATGAACGCCGCCGGACTCATGACATTAATACTGCGCTTTGGATTCCAGATTTATTCATGGAAAGAATGCGTGATGACGCAGAGTGGACTCTTTTCTCACCAGAAGAAGCCCCTAAGTTGCATGACACCTATGGCCGTGCTTTTGAAGAGCTTTATGTTCAATATGAAGAGATGGCTCGTAAAGGTCAAATTAGAAATGCAAAAACTCTCCCTGCAAAACAGCTATGGAGAAAAATGCTCGCGATGATTTTTGAAACAGGTCATCCTTGGATTACATTTAAAGACCCTTGCAATCTACGATCCCCGCAACAACATGCTGGCGTTATTCATAGCTCCAACCTTTGCACAGAGATTACGCTTAACACAAGCGCTGATGAAATTGCTGTTTGTAATTTAGGTAGCATTAACCTTGCGGAGCATATCGTTAATGGTGCAATTGATTCTAAAAAGTTGCGTCAGACCGTTCATACAGCAATTAGAATGCTAGACAACGTTATTGATATTAACTACTACTCTGTTGATACCGCTCGCCAATCCAACATGCGTCACCGTCCAATTGGAATGGGCATTATGGGCTTCCAAGATGCGCTATACCAATTAAACCTTGCTTATGATTCGCCAGAAGCTGTAGATTTTGCAGACAGTTCTATGGAAGAAGTCAGTTACTATGCAATTGAAGCTTCCTGTGATTTAGCACAAGAACGCGGATCGTATTCGTCCTTTGAGGGCTCACTATGGTCAAAAGGAATTCTCCCAATTGATTCCCTAGCAATCCTTCATGCTAATCGTCGACCAAATGAATGCATTATTAATATCGATCAGAGATTGGATTGGAATGCTCTAAGAAATCGCGTTAAACAAGGAATTCGTAACTCGAACGTTCTTGCAATTGCGCCAACCGCGACCATTGCAAATATCTGTGGAGTTAGCCAATCAATTGAACCAAACTATCAAAATCTCTACGTAAAATCGAACCTTTCCGGTGAGTTTACAGTTATTAACCCATATCTTGTTGCAGCCTTAAAGAAAGAGAATATCTTTGACAAAGCAATGATTCATGATTTGAAATATTTTGATGGTCAACTTGCTCGCATTCATCGCATCCCTGATTCAATTAAGAAAGTATTCCGCACAGCTTTTGAAATCTCTCCTCAGGCTTTGATTACAGCAGCTTCCCGTCGAGCAAAATGGATCGACCAGAGTCAATCTCTCAACCTCTACTTTGACAAGCCATCAGGAAAACTACTTGATCAAACCTATCAAGCAGCCTGGCTATTTGGTTTGAAAACAACATATTACGGCCGAACAATGGGAGCGACTGATGCTGAGAAGTCAACCATTCATGATGGAAAATTGAATGCCGTACAAGTCGCACCGAAAGTGTGTTCAATTGACGATCCAACATGCGAATCTTGCCAATAATATTTTGAATCTAAGGAACTTTTACTATGTCTATAGCAGAAACAATTGAACGCACAATGCAGTCAGAACAGTTTGCAATTAAAATGGGCGAGGGACGAGTCGTCGTTTCTGATAAAAAAATGATTAACTGTCGCTCTGACCTCAATCAACTTGTCCCATTTAAATATCCATGGGCTTGGGAGAAATACAAAAATGCATGTGCTAATACGTGGATGCCTGAAGAAATTTCGATGTTAAAAGACGTTGAACTCTGGAAAAGCCCAAATGGAATCACTCCAGATGAGCGAGTCATTATTGAGCGGTCTTTAGGTTTCTTTGCAACAGCTGACTCTTTAGTTGGAAATAATGTCGTTCTTGCAATTTACAGACACATTACAAACCCTGAATGCCGTCAATACCTCTTACGTCAAGCATTTGAAGAATCTCTTCACACACATTCCTATCAATACATCATCCAAAGTTTAGGAATTGATGAAGGGTATATTTTCAACATGTATCGCGAAATTCCATCGGTTCATGCAAAAGCAGCGTATGCTCTGCCATTAACGCAAGCGCTTGCAAACCCTTACTTTACAACTGGAACCCCTGAAGCCGATCAGATTTTGCTAAGAGACTTGATTGCATTTTACATGGTTTTTGAAGGACTATTCTTCTACGTAGGATTTGCACAACTGCTTTCCATGGGTCGTCGTAATAAAATGGTTGGAACAGCTGAGCAAATTCAATACATTCTTCGCGATGAATCCATGCACGTGAACTTCGGTGTTGATATGATTAACCAAATCCGCATTGAAAACCCACATCTATGGACCAAAAAATTCGAAGAAGAAATCATTAAGATTATTTGCGATGGTGTCGAACTTGAATGCGCTTATGCTCGCGATACAATGCCTCGCGGGATTCTCGGAATGAATGCGGAAGTCTTTGAAGACTATGTTAAATTTATTGCGAACCGCCGATTTATGCAAATTGGTATCGAGCCACAATACCCTCAAAAAGCTAATCCATTTCCTTGGATGAGTGAAATTATCGATTTGAAAAAAGAAAAGAATTTCTTTGAAACCCGTGTTACTGAATATCAAGTCGGTGGCACACTTTCTTGGGATGAATAAGCTTTTTAAAAGTCGATCGATTTCTCGTTCTGTTAACCCACCGA
>VGTX01000123.1 GCA_016874315.1 Gammaproteobacteria bacterium
TAATGTCATTGCATAACACAGCTAGTAAATAAGAATGGGGTCCATGTAGGGTCTTAATGATTGCGCAATAAATTGGATTGTCATAATTTGTAAATCCATTTGTCAGCAAATCAATCACACAAGTTATATTGTGTTTATTTAAACAGCCTTGGGCTAGCATATTAAATTCCACGCGAGGTAATGCATGAAATGCCATCATCAGAACAGCCGTGCATTCTGGTGGGGTATTTTGCACAATTTTTTTCAAGACATCCAATAAGTCTCGATATGCAACATCTGATATCGCAAAATTTCTTATGCCTTTGAGCATAGTATGATCGCGACGTGTCACGCACTCTGCTATCGCCCATTCTAATTGCGTATTATGTCGAAGATCCAAGAAGCTTCCAAAAAGCTCATCAGTTCCTTCAAAAAAATCCTTGGGCGATATGAACGTATTAGGAGTTGTGCCACTGAACTGAAGTAGCACTTCTAACCATTCATAATATTGATCGGGATTAATGGTCAACTGTAAAGTAGTAGTGTTCAGATTCTTTTGATGTTTGTTGAAAAAATACAGCAACCAAAGAAAAAATGATACGAGATTGTTACTTTTGTTGTAATTTTTGTAAAAATTAAAGCTCATATGAGCGCCGTTAATCAAAATTCTTGAAAATTCTTGCTGTATATTGATGTTATCTTTTATGAAGTGCTTTATAACAGCATACAACTCAGCAATTTTATGATTGTATTCATTGCTATCATTTTTTAACATTTCCTTTACATATTCAATGGCATTCTTTTTTAAATCTGCACCTGATTGCGCACCGTCAAAATCACGCCAAAGATTAGGATGCGTTTCATAAAGACATTCAACGATCTCATCATTTTTCTGACTCCATAACTCATTTTCACGAATGCGATTAATATCCGCTGCAATTACACGGTATGAAAGAATAACTTTCATACTGAAATGGTACTGAGCATCAAAAATCCGACTTTTATGGACATGATTACTAAGCGATAGTAATTTCTTAAAAAAAGTCTCATTATTGCGATAAGAAAGAGCAAAGATCTCAAGATATACATCATCAAATTTATTGATGTCTTTGTTAAAACCGATCCAATCCGAACGAGAGAGGTTGTTTGCTTGAAATATTTGCAGAAAGCGAGAAAAAACAGAATGTAGCATGATACGATAATTAAATATTGACCCCTCATTATACATTAAAAACAATAAAATTAACACTAACTACATGATATATAATGATTTTAAAAATCACACACCATTAATAACATGAGTGATATCGACTTTATGACAAGTATTGTACAGCGTGCAAGCACTCCCTTTGTTTACTTGATAAAATAGTACAGATTTGTATATCGTATGATTGAGAGTAATTTTATTATGCTATTACATAAAAAATCTATCTATATAATCAAATACGGTATTTATTGCTACTGCAATATAACGTAACATTAAATATATATTCAGACCCATACACACGCTCGGAGGTAATATGCTAATTATTGATAATGTAAACATAGAACCATTAATTAAAGCTTTTGATAAATTTGAAAAATTCAGAATGAATACAAATACAGAACAAGAGCAGGCAGGTACAATTCAAGCTTTTGAATATTGTTTTGAGCTTGTTTGGAAAATTATGAAACGACTTCTAGAGGAGCGAGGCAGGGTTGCGAATTCACCTCGAGAGACGTTTAGAATGGCAGGGCTAGAAGGATTTATCAGCGATGTAGAGCTTTGGTTTGATTTCCTAAAAAAGAGAAATATGACCGTGCATACTTATAATCAATACGAATCCGATGCCGTAATTGCAATTTGTCCTGTTTTTTCCTTAGAAATCAAGACATTCCTGAGAAAAATAGGAGTGAACATCGAATGATTTACATGGATGATAAACACTTCAATATACTAAAAAATATTTTTGAAAAATATAATTATCATTTCTATGCTTTTGGCTCGCGAGTGTTAGGAAATCACAAGAAATATTCGGATATAGATATTTTTTTCTGCGAAAATATTCCTCAAAAAATTATATACTCATTAGAAGAGGAATTTGAAGAATCTGATTTGCCATTTAAAGTCGATCTTATTGATTATCAAAAATGTGACGCTGATTTTCAAACAATCATGACAAGAAGTTATATTCAAATTCAATAGGTTAAATGAAAATCAACAACCAAACACGAAAAAACCGATCACAACCTGAAACAATCCTAAGTTTTTGCAAGTGAAAAAGTCTCCTTCAAATTATTAAGAGGATTTAATAGCTGAACAGAGAGTCGCATGAGTAATAATGTTAGGATTATTACTTAGTCCAATGAGATACAGCTTACCATACAAAATCGAGATAATTATCACGTGAAATAATTTTACAATCTGCGTTCGGATAATCTCTTAAGAATGCTTGATGCTTGCTTTTGGCATTTGGACTCCATTTAAATTCATATCCATGATATGATCCATCCTTTTCTTCTAGATAATCGATTTCTTCTTGAGCATAGCTCCTCCAAAAATAAGAATTTGAATAATCAAACAGTTGACTATTTCTCTTTAATCGCTCCATGACCATAAAATTTTCAAAAAGCATACCATGGTCATCTCTATTATCGAGGCTATTAAATTGAGAAATAATTGCATTCCTTACGCCATTATCTACAAAATAATATTTATTCTTTTTATTAATGGTTTTTCTCAAATTGGAACTCAATGGCGTGAGTGGTTGAATAATAAAAGAACTCTCTAAAAGCTCTAGATATCGCAATACAGTCTTAGAATCTACCCCTAACTGAGTGGCTAATTCGTGCACAGAAACCTCTGACCCTATCTGAAATGCTAGCATTTTGCTTAATTTCACAAGAAAAGTTGATTTTTTTAATCCAAAAAAACTCAAAATATCTTTATATAAATATGAACCAACAAGATCTCTTAAGTATTCTATTTTGTCTTGAGGGTTAATAAGTGATAATACTTCTGGATAACTTCCAAATATCATATATTGATCTAATCGTTGTTTGAGTTCAAATGGATTGAGATTGCGCGATAATTCATACTGAGAAATTGGATAAATTTTTAAAACTTTTTTTCTACCTACTAAAGGTTCTGCTACTTGATTGGCAATATCAAAAGAAGAGGACCCAGTTGCAATAATTTTAATATTAGGGATATTATCAACAATCATTTTAATAGCTAATCCAATTCCGGGAATATGTTGTGCCTCATCAATGGCGATAATTTCATATCCTGAGCAAAATTCTACCAACCTATCGATGCGTTGAGACGAAAGGACTTCATGAGTAAAGATATCCTCACCTAACACATATTTTGATTTACCTGAATATCCTGATAGAAAATTTTTCACAATCGTGGTTTTGCCAGATCGTCTAGGGCCATAAATAACTAAGGCCTTGTTCGATTGCAAATATAGAGATAAGTCATCGAAAAATCTTTTTATCATTAAAATTCAGAATTGCAGTCCATTTATTTATAATAATATTTGGAGTTAAAGTTGTCAATTTCATTTTTTGATTTATGAATTGAAACACACCCGCAGCCTCATTTCGTGTAATTGTTCAAAACAATAAAAATACCGCTGCAAGATGGGGGTTCACTTCATTGGTTAATTTTCATAGAGATTTCAATGTAATACCAGAACATATATTGGTATATTGAGCTAAAGATTAT
>VGTX01000124.1 GCA_016874315.1 Gammaproteobacteria bacterium
ACACTGTTGAAACACTCTGCCAATTTCTCTTCATAGCTTAAGAGCCACAGTGTAATTTTCCTTACAAGATATTTGCTTCTTACATCTTGTTCGTCGTGTGCTAAGTACTCTAATAACAAACACAAGATCTGACTGATATCATCAATATTTTCAACATTAAATCCCGGTTGTGTCATCATTGCATGAGCAATTTCAAATTCACCCTCACGAATTGCAATCAAAATGGCCGAATCACCTTTATACATGGATTTCAATGAAAACTGAAAATACTGCTTTGCAATTTTTATAAAATCCATCTTATGATCTGATAGATAGATTGTTAATAAATCAGAAGAATATTTTTCAAAAATGCTTTCTGAAATTTTTCCAATTAATTCCTCTCGATCTGCAAAAGATAACAAATGAGAAATAGCTGCTATCGAATCAGCATCTTCATTGCCATATCGGAATTCAACCAGCAAATCCACGAGAATTATAAAATCGTTTTTGATGGTTTGATTGAAGTGTTTGCAAAATATTTCACAAACTTTTTTGAGCGTATTTGTATTGATAAACGCCGCACGAGCACGTAGTATCTCTATCATTCCAGATTGAAGTTGAGAATCGATTTGTACTTTACATAACGCTTCAAGTGACTGAAATTCTTTCAATTCAAGTAAGGCTTCAAATAGCCAAAGAGCTTTTCGGAAATTCGTGTAAGATACCAAGTGCGATTCGCAAGAACACAGTATCTTTTTAACTAATGAATACGCTCTTTTATAAATAGCGAGCTCCAAAGCAGACTGTGATTCAAATTCTACGCGTGTTGTTTGAGTGATGAGATCATATCGTTCGTTTTTCAGATAAGCGTCAAATAAAATCTCCGCTCCATCAAGATCGCCGCATACAAGAGCTGCCATTAAAGGAGTCCATCCATCATGTGCAACATAATTTCCGGCAATTTCAAGAAACTCAGTCGACATATTATCTGTTAACAACATATTAGCCTTTATTTCAGCAATCCCTGCACTCTCCCGACTGCTATAAATAAGATGCAAGATATT
Organism: Gammaproteobacteria bacterium; assembly: GCA_016874315.1. GTDB lineage: Bacteria > Pseudomonadota > Gammaproteobacteria > Berkiellales > Berkiellaceae > LLD-282. The sequence continues at coordinate 1,044 of VGTX01000124.1, forward strand.
TGGTACAGCTTTAATAAGCGCATTGTTTGCATTAAAGTTTTCTAACATATTGCGAAACGCTTCAGTATCGCCATGTGTTGCAACAGCCTCAATGGTATTTTTCGGTAAAACATATTGATTCTCGATAGGCCATGTTTTGAGGACCTCAAACCGCTTTAATAAGACTGCTAGAGAGATACTATCAACTGCATGGGTGATTCCGTATTTTTCAAGATCGGGATGTGCCAATACTTCTTTAATCTGTGATTGAAATAATTCAGGAACATAAGAAGAAAGTGATATAAGAGCAGTGGTGTTCAGATTATGAGTTTGCACGTAATCATTATATATCAAACGAAATATTGCAGAATTTTCGTGAAAAATACTCCACCACAATAACTCAAGATAACTAACGGAATCATCATTTGCGGCAGTTACTGCAAAAAAGCAATTTTTTATAAAATTATAATCTTTAGTACACATGAAGCATGCTTTAATAAAAATTCCTAACATTCTATCAATAGGACTATCGCTTAAAGCAATCGTATTAAAAAAATCGATTGTTGTGATTTTTAAATTTCCCATTGCATTCTGGACGCTCTTTTTTTGCATCAGGACTGCGAGGATAATCTCATAACTTCTATTTTGACTTGATTGATTAAATGGAATATTCAATCTCACCAGGTCTGGAATCAATTCTGGCATGTGTTGCGCAGCATATTCAAATAATGAAGTGCCTGAACGATCGCTCAAAAGTAATACGTGGCGAGCAGTAATATTGGATTGCTCTATAATTAATCGCGCTATCTCAACATTACCAGAGTCAATTGCGAGCATAGGATATGTTTTTTCTTGACTGGTAAAAATTGCATCTAATGTTATTAGGGGAGCAAAATTCAAACACTTCTTGACCCAGCCAGGTTCGTATGATGCTATCGCAATAGATAATGCCGTTTCATCTTCAAGAACCTGATTAATAATGGAAGATTTTTTACTTTCTATAGCATTCTGTAATTTTTCAAATAGAGTATTAACAATTTTATGACGTTGAGCTTGCATTCCAATGATTAATGGCGTTAATGCAGAATACGATCTGAAAAGATGAGGCGAATTCAAGAAATACTCGATCGCTTTTTCATCATTATTACGTATCGCTATGCCAATGAGTGGATCGAGCATTTTATTATTAGATATGGAACATTCGGACGTTTTTTCTAATATCTGATTATTATTCAAACTCCCCAATGCAACCAAATCAGCATCAAAATCCATCTCAAAAAATTTTGACTGAAGGGACTCAGCTACCTGATATTGATTATGTTCTATTGCAAACTCTAGGATGTTTTTATGATCGGAAGTAAGCGACTGAGTGAGAATATCTGATTTAATCAAAATATCACATTTCTGCAAAGCATGCTTCTTAGACATAATAGCGTAATGTAGTGCAGTATATCCATTTCGATCGGCCTTATTTAAATAATCACTGACAACTTCTCCAGAACCTTCAGTAAATTGAGCACAGATATCCTTAGAAATTTGCTCACAAATACACTCAACCAATTCAACGCTTGCAGACTCCGATGCATACATCAAAAGTGTTTTATCATTGTTCTCAATATAATCTGTACGCAAAGAATGCGAAAACAGATCAGAAGTTCCGCAATACTCTTCTGCTAATTTGATATATCCGTTACTAAGACTCCAATGAAAAATATCTAACTTACTATGTGGTGGTCTAATATAATTCCAAACAGAATGATCTTTTAAAGAATCGATCACCTCTAATAACAGAGCATCTTCTGGTAAATTAATTTCACCAGACTCCCATAATGATGAAATCACAGCTGCAACACAGTTAGGAAAAGTTGTTTTGAAATTCTTATATTTTTCTGGAACTTTCTGGATCAGTGCATCAACCAAGCTAATAGCTGTATATTTTTTCTGAATGATTTTATCAATAAGATACGAAGTAATCCCTTCCTCTATAATTTCAGCTTTTACAGGCAAAATCTTAAAAAATTTATTATTATCATTTTCTAATATTGAGCGCTTTAATATCGAAGATACAGCACAAGGAGTGATGACTTCAAATGCAAGCCATGAAATATCATCGAAAATACCAACAACTTGTTGGCATGCTTCAGACCGCATAAGACGATTTTGTTCCTCTTTGCACTGTTTATTTGAAGGATTTCCCATCACTGGAGTAAATAGGTCTTGAAAAGCGCGTGCACAAAGTGGAGATTTTGAGGATTCTGTAGCAAGCCATACAAATACTGGTGTGGTTTTATCATCTAAATCCCACATGGGTGTTAAGAAAAATTCAGCGTCAAATTTTCCAGAAATCAATTTCACATTTGAAAGTGCTTTAATATTTTTCGCGATGATTTCTTGGTCTTTTGCGTCTGAATTAATCAGTTTTTCGAATACAGAGACCCCATTAATGGATGGGCGCAAGAAGAATAAATCATGAAGTTGCTGCTTGGTGCTCTGTTTAAGAGTATTAGAAATATTCGTATTTTTTATTGCATAAAATTCTTTACTGAGTTGTTGAACCTTGAGGCGTCGGTCTTTAATCTCTTTTGGCTCATCAGCGGGTTTTTGAGGTGAGCATTCAGATTTCTTCTTT
>VGTX01000125.1 GCA_016874315.1 Gammaproteobacteria bacterium
CAAATATGTCTATAATGCAAAATCTTTACAAGCTACAGGTTGTCTTTCGCGATGATGATTCATCATCACAGAAAATTAGCGTTAATTTTGCGGCAAGCATACTGTGTTACGCATTTCTTGATTTTGAGCTAGCTTCACTGCATAGAGAAGTGATTAAAATTATCGTAACTGCAATTAGCTCTCCCAACTCATCAGCCCAAAAAGAGTATGCTCAGGCATTAATGACTGCAGTAATAATCGCATCCTTAATGAGCGACAGGCAATGCGATTGGTTGTATAAGGACAATCTTGAATGGGGTATTGTCGCATTAATTTTTCACATGAAAACGCTTGATTGCGTATTAAAGAAAGCTAAGGCTCAAGAGTCTGATATTAAGTATTTGAAACAAACAATTGATGCTTGCCCTGTATATAAAGAAAAAGAAGTACCAGATTTATTTAAAATCTGTATACAACAGCTTATGCTTGTTATTAATGATGAGAGCAATTCTGTTAAGACACAGAAAATCGATATTATTCATAGTATAATAAATATATTAACTGATAGTTATGTGACATCTTTTGAAAAATATGCATCATTGCTTACAATCTTATCTCAAGTGACCGATCTTCCTGTATGTCTGCAACACTTTTTCACTGCAACGTTCTACACGAAACAAAAGGTTTTGCTGGATGCAATTATTCAACATCCATTGCCATATTTATCAGCGCTTATTGAAGATGAAAATAAAAGTTTGGTTTTAAATGAAATAGAGAGCATAAAACAACAATACGCTGCTCATTCAGATGACTTCTATTCAATAGTGCAATTTTCTGATATAACTTTTGATGCTCTTTTTGAAAAGAAAAAGATATTTTATGCGTATCTTTCAGAATACATTCTTTGCCATCAAGCCCATGATACTTATGCGCTATTAAATAACAATGATACTTCTTTTGATGAAGTGTACGGTAATGTTGTTTATGATATTGTCGCGCTTAATCATATTAGTAGTGCGCCATATATGCTTCGCGCCTCGAAATATCATTTATTTGCGAAAATATATTTGATGGAATGCTCTGCAACTTCAGTTCAATCTGAGTTCCTCCTTTCTATGGTTAACACTATCGGGCAGCATGTAGATCGGGTCTCGTTTTTAGGAGAGCTTTGTATGCTCGATTTTAATATTGGACTCAACGTGTTAAAAATACAATCTGATTTCGATACAATTGTTTATGATGTATTTGTTAGAATGGCCAATCAGTTTGCGCACAAAGGCATTATTCCATCAGCCATTGAACAGGTTGTAAATGAGTTAAACATTAATCTAAATGTTTTTTATGCTGGATTAATCGATCGTGCCCTGCATTCTCAAGACTTGTTATTCTTCGAGTTTTTCACAAAAACAAATTTTGATGTGAAGGGATTTAATAATAAAGCTCTATCTAAAAAAGTGATGTTGCGTTTAAAAAATTTACCTCAAAATGATCGGTTAGAAGAATATTTGTTTTTATTAGAGGTGCTCGTGCTATGCAAACCTGAAGGTTTCGAAACTATTAAGCAAAAGAGCAGGTTAATGAGTTTTATAAAATATGATATCAAAAAATTAACAGTTTATGCGTATATGCAGGGGCTTGTTGATGTGATTCCGATTCTAATAAAAAGAGCAATGAACAATCTGAAAAATATCTCTTCAAATTTTAATAATTTCATAATAAGCTCAATCATCTCAGAATATCATCAATGTCGTTTAGAGAAAGAAAAACAGCTTTTTATCGAAAAAGGTATTCATTCTCCAGCAGCCTATATACAGCTTGTTGATAAAACTTTTGAGAATGATTTAGTGCCTATATCACACTTTGTCTCTCAACATAAACAAAAAACGGAAATGCTTTTTTCTCGATATAAGTTCCCTGAAGTGCTCGATTTCGAGGTTTTTCCTGATAGTCAATTAATTGAAAATATACAAGATCATACAACACAGCCTGATGCTATGGTTTTTTCAAAGGAAAATTTAGAAACACATCTCAATAAGGTGGGTATAAGAAGATTGGTGATTAATTGATCAAAATGCTTGCGCAACCCCGATTCTTTTAGAGGCGGGTCAAGCAAGCTCTCGGCTTTTGGCCGATATTTTTATTGATTTGTTATGATGCTTGCTCTTCTTTAAGTAAGAGTAATATACCAGCGCCTAAAATTGCGGATAATAGCGATCCTATAATCACGCTAAGGCGCATAATATAATTAGGTTCAAATTCTTCAAACGTAATATCTCCGATAAAAAGACTCAGGGTAAATCCAATCCCACCTAGCACACCAATTCCATAAAACTTTGGCCACGAAACATGTTTAGGTAAAGAGCAATACCCACTTTGTACTGCAAGGTAAGAAAACAAGGATATCCCGAGTTGCTTTCCAATAAAAAGTCCGAATATTACGCCTAGCGCAATTGGATGAAATAGTATATTTGGAGATACTGCTGTAAAAGATACCCCTGAATTTATAAATGAAAATAAAGGCAATATAAAGAAATATACCATCGGCTTTAAAAAGCTTTCTAACTCATGAAAACCATCATTCATATTGTCACCCTTCATCAGCGGAAAGGCCAGCGCTAAAACGACACCGCTTAATGTCCCATGAATACCAGAATAAACCATTGCAACCCAAAGGAAAAAACCAATCATGAGGTATAAAGACGTCTTTGTTATATTGAGCCTATTAAGAGTGAATAACAAGGCTGTTAATGTAATTGTTGCGATCATGGCAATAATACTTGAAGATTTACTATAAAAAACAGCAAGTATTATTAAAGCAAATGCATCGTCTATTAAAGAAAATCCAATAATAAATGCACGTAATTTTTGTGATATAAAATTTCCAAAAAAAGATAATATACCCAACATAAATGCCGTGTCCGTAGCAATTGGAATGGCCCATCCGCCTACTGTCTCTTTTGAATGCATATTGAAAAATGCATAAATTAATGCAGGCACTACTACGCCACCGAATGCAGCTGCAGTGGGTAAAATAAGTGCACGTTTTTCTTGAAACTCTCCTTTGACTAAATGAAATTTTAACTCAAGACCTATCAGCAGAAAAAATAAAGTCATGAGTCCATCATTAATGATTTGAATGAGTGGAATTGTGTAGATGGTATTCCCTAAACCTAAATGCACTGAGTAAAATACAAAATCTTGATAAATATTTTGAAGAGCAGGAATATTTGCAATGAATGATGCTGCTAAAAAGCTCATTATGAGCAGTATTCCAGAAAGAACTTCAGTGTCTGCAAGATTTAATGTTTTACTCTTATTCATACTCTGTCCTTTTGTCACGATAAAATTGTATTGTGAAATTCGCATCGTATATTAAAAATAGGGGGGTAAACTCTTTTTTTCAAGTCAATGAAAACAGTCTATGTGCTATGATAAAAAGAAATTATTTTGGAAATTCGTAATGACTGAAATGAATTGGATTGCTATACAATCCCGCCGTGGTGCAAAAGAACTTGATTTAATATTGGAAAGATTTAATAGAAAATATTTTGCACATATGAATCAAGAGCAAAAGAAAATATACGTAGCCTTTCTTCATGAAGAAGATCAGTCGTTATGGGACTGGATTTTTTGTCATCCACACTCCGCACCAAAACAATATAAA
>VGTX01000126.1 GCA_016874315.1 Gammaproteobacteria bacterium
TCATAGGCATGATGGTGTATTGCGCAAGAGAGTGTTGATTGGCAAATGGTAAAGCTTTATGAATACCGAATGCATACGCGCACAAAAATATTGCCAGAGCCAATGTTAAACCATAAAACTGTCGTTGAGTTGATGCATTTTGAGCTTTTTGCTCTTTCGATTGCTCATTTTTAGGATGAGCTTTGAAATAAAGTTGTTTAGACCATGTCGCACCATACATAAGGGCGGCGCGCGAAGCCACTCCAAGTAGTGTTGTATCAAGTAAGAACAGATACATAGATGGATGATGAAAAGGAGACGTATCCGATTTGTATACAATGGATGAATTTGCGACATAAATATCTGCGGCATTCTTTAAAAGATATAAATAAATTGGGTCGATGTGGAAGATGTTGGTTTTGCTTAGTGCTAACATCATCATAGCTATTAGAATATAGCTGTTATGCTTAAAGATTTGAACGGAGAATGGTGGCATTAGCTTCGATGCATTCGAGAGCATATTTGCTATAAAGTAGCCGTATACAGAAATCACTGTTACAAATTGATCAGGCAGTCCCATTGGAGTATTATCTGCCCTTGCTAGATCATTGTTAGTATCACTTTTTGAGTCTGCAATAATATGCATGGCGTTTTTGGATAATATTTTTTTTATGCCGCCTTTATAGTATATGGACATGATGTTTTCAGCCAAACCTTCTTTGATAATCATCCAAGTGAGTAAAGGATATAAAAACATATCGTAATATACATTTAAGGCTGGTATCGTCGCTGGAGTATAAGAATAAGATCGTGCAGACCATGTTGTAGCCATTAGCAAACAAAAAACAGTTAATAAAGTAAACTGAGCTGAATTCGCTTTAATAGTTTCTTTATTATTGTTATATAACTTTTCGAAATTCTTTATGGTTGTTGCAGCATATCCAAATGAAAGTGTAGGAAAAAGATTTACACCAAAAATCTTAAGGTTTGGACCCCATGAAGCAACCATTCCTATCCATTGTAAGCTTTCGATTTGATAATGGTGCTTCCATAAATGACCGAACCATTGATAACGCAAAGTCGATACTGCAGCAAAACGGTGGATTATCTTTGTAATTTTAGGTTGTTTACGAGGCTTGAGGTTGCCAATAAATTTTTCAAATTCAAGAGGAAGACCCAAAACAAATTCAGTAATAAACTTTGCTTTAATTATTGTTTTTACTTGATTTAGCAGCGCGGCTATAGGTGTTGAGCTAATAATTGATGCTATCCATCGTGAATTGTTGTAAGAGCCTGATGCATTTATTGCAAGGTATACTGCGGCGTCTATGTTGTTTGATAAATAATATTCTGGATTCAAGATCATATTATAGACATATTTACGATCTTCAATAATGATTTGAGTAATGTCGTCCTTGTTAAGGATGTAGCACATGAGCTTATATTTGTTATCATGAAAGTATTGATTTATGATTCCAGGATTAAACGAAAAAGTTCCTGCTATGCTGAGTAAAAGGTCTGATAGATTAGCTGCATTTTGAACATTACGTTGTATCCAGTCGAAATATAACTTCTGATGATGAATGCCTTGTGTAAGGTAATGTGGAACTTCTTTGTTGCAGAATAATTCATAATACTTACGGCCCTGTGTAGCATTGTAGCTAAGCTCAAATCCTTTATATCGAGAAATGGCTATGAATTCATTATCGTTAGATTTGGGCTGATAACTTAATTCAAAGGGGCCAATGCCCAACATAGCAAAAGATTCAGTCGATTGATTTGGTTTACTAAGAGTTATCTCGGTTAGAGTATTATCAGCAATATTTAATTCTGGTTCTGGATTTAATTTTAGTTCTAGCTTGGGATTCGAATCTTGCTTCTGTTCTGTGGGTTCAGCATTAGTATTGATGACTGATAGGGGTTCTTTAGGTGTTTTGATTTCTTCTGTTACAGCTGTGCTGGCTTGTTCCGATGTTTCCGATATGTTTGAAAGAGTGTTAACTTCAGAGATGATTGCTTTAATTTCTAATTGTGTTGCATCTGCATTTTCAATATGCTCAACACTACTTTTAGCATTATTAGCTACAGTATCTACAGATATTACAGGCGTAGTGGTCTTTGAATAAGCAAAATCGGCTGCAATAATATCTTTTATTTCAATTGATATTGCATATATGCTTTTTATGATGCTAACGAATGGTATAGTGCTTAATGACTTGATAAGGCCGAAAAATCCAATTACAAGATCGAATGCTTGAGTAATAATATCCTTATAAAGAAAAATTGCTAAGTTTTTCAAAACAGTTCTGATGCGCTCAGGTATATAGCGGTTCGATAATTCTGCAAGTTTTTTATAAGCTCGGATCAGAACTACAGTTCCAATTACTGAAGCTACACTCCCAGTGACAATCCAGAAAACGAGCGGATTTGTCATGTACATAATACCGAAAAAAACAATTATTGATGGATATTTGATGTAACTCCATATAATTGGAATGGCTCTTAAAAGTATATTGCAACCCTCTGTGACTCCATTTATCACGATATTGGCTATAAAGCATAATCTGTCTGCAATAGCGATCAGGGCGGGTTTGATCAGCATATTAAACAGCTCAAGACCTACAATAACAACTGAGGTGATGAGCAAATTCAAAATATTTATGATCAGTCTTCTCAGTGTATTAACAGTGCCATTAGCAAGTACCTGTTTGGTGAAGGAGAGTAGAAAATCATTGAGATATGCAATTGGCCTAAATCTTTCGATTGCGCGGTTTATCAATTCATCAAGCTCATAGCCATCTTCCTTGAAGCCAATGCTGTTTGGAACAAAATCAGCTATGTCGCATGTATGCTTGCTTTGCCATGTTACAAGTTCCTGATCGCGATCAAAATCGTGAAAACTGTAATAGTTATGTTGGTTATTAAAAGTTTCTTCTAAAATTGGTAATAAAATGAATTGACCTAATCGAGTATTGACCATAGCATTGACCAAGAGATTGTTTATAGTCACCAATGGGTAAACGAGTAGGAATTTTGTAATGCTAATGATAGTGTTATCAATCATTATCCCAATTAATTCAAAAAATAAAAAAGACTTATATAATGAATCGAATGGCAGTTTGCTTGGATTTGCATCAGTGTTAGCATCATACCAACGTGCATATTCAATACGGTGATAACGAGCAGGAGTAGGTGACACAAATCGATTAATAAACGACCGTATTGGATAAGATTTATTTCTATAATGCTTAACAGCTTGATATTGCCATTGTGATATCCGAGCTGTCATATGTCTCATGACGCCATCAACTTTGTTGATTCCAGATGTACATGATGTCGCAATCTTCCTTATTAACGATAGGATATTATGAAATATACCTGATTGCGATTTTTCAGATTGGAAAAAAGATAACAAACTAAACATATGGCTTACCTAAGGTTTTAAACGATGGCTGGAATGCGGGTTGTGTTTGGGTCCGCCTGTAGACTCCTTTTTGGGAAGGCTATTTGGGGGTGTGACGGATGTATCATTTTTAAGTGGCATCACTGGCACTGAACTTCTACGATATAGCTCGTGACCAATAATGAAAAAATCAACAATTAAA
>VGTX01000127.1 GCA_016874315.1 Gammaproteobacteria bacterium
AAAGAACGCCCTGGCCGTAACCCTAAAACCAAAGAGCCTGTTCCAATCTCTGCACGTTTTGTCGTCACATATAAGCCTTCACAAAAAGTGAAAGAGCGTATTGAGATGATCGACCCTGCGACCGTAGAGGTTTCCAAGCGCCGTGATTTAAGCAAATCACAGCAAGAAGAATATGAATTTGATGTAGAAGACGATCTATAAAATTTATATGATTGGGGTAAGCTATTGTGCAAAGAGCAATCTTCACAATAGCCCTCAAGATTTATATTTTTTTGATTTTTCTATATGAAATGCTTCTTAATCCTTGCGCGAAAGCCATAAGGCTGCGGCCTCTTTGCCTTGACGCGTAGCAAGTATCGTTTTAAACGGTGCAGCGTGATAAACATTTCTTTTTCCATAATCTACAAGTAATGTAGACCAAGATTCAGGATGGTGTTTAGGCCAACAGTGGGATAACAGTCCAGGCCCTAATACAGAATCTGGAATGGATTGAATCAGCAAAACATCTATTCTGCTATCACGAGATAAGAGCTCTAATGTCTCTTTCGACCGAAATTGCCATAACGAACCCAGTGTGCGTTCTAATAAATGTCCAAATATCCCATACGATCCAATTGCCACATCTGCAACTGAACTTAATGTTCGATCGAGTGTCAGGATAATTCGCTTTTCTGGATAGAGCTCAAAAAAACGATGAATCAATTGCAGTGCGATAGCCCCTCCCAGAGAATGTGCCATAATATAAATCTTCTCGTATCGATGTAAATCAATATCTTTGAGAGCGTGCTCAATCAATTGCATCAAAGCTGCAAGGTATTCGGACTGACTATGCTGACGAATCACTGGAATAAATAATGCACAATCTTTTGCAGCATCAAAGTGCGTTCGATCGGCAAAAAACATCTGGTCGAATTCCTCTGGAAATTCATCAATAATCGCACTATTGCCCCCAAACCCTAAAATCAAGCGTTCAGACTTTCCTCGCTCAGATTCGTTGTGCCAAATTGGAGTGCGAAATCGTTCTCGACATTGCGCTGGAAAAAGCATAAAACGGACCAAAGGATATATCCATTTTCGTATATTCCACAAAAATGTATTACGTCGTGCCTTAGGGATAAGCATTAAAAATGGAAGAACTAATGCATTACATATTGTTAACAACATACGACGTGGGGAATATATCGGGTCCATATATCTGGCTCTAAAAGATTTAATGAATCGTATAATCAGTATAGTCTGGTTAAGTGGCCTTAATATGTAGCTGATAATGACTCATCCCTTTCGGTGTAATTTTTCTTCCACGCGCTGTTCGTTCAATAAAATTTTCTTGCACAAGATATGGTTCAATCAGATCTTCAAGAGTTTCTTTTGTTTCACCGAGTGATATCGCAAGTGTTTCAAGTCCAACAGGTCCGCCAGAGTATCGTTCTACTAAACATTGTAGAAGTCTCCGATCGATTGTATCTAAACCTTCGCGGTCTAATGCGAGATAGGCTAGATAGTCCAGCAGCTTTTCGGATGTTAAATTTTCAGCCACATCATGCACTGTGATAAAATCACGGATCCGCCGTAAAAGACGGAGTGCAATTCGAGGTGTTCCTCGAGCCCGACTGGCAATCAAGTCTAAAATCGGATCGTCAATCGCAATTCCCATCTGCGTGCAAGACTGTCGTAAAATTGCTCTAAGATTTTCAATACTATATTGCTCTAAGCGAAACTGAATAAAAAATCGGTCACGCAATGGCGCTGTTAATGCTCCTGGCTTTGTTGTTGCTCCAATTAAACAAAATGGTGAGAGGTCAAGCCTCATGGAGCGCGCCCCGGGCCCTTCGCCAATAATGAAATCTAACTGATAATCTTCCATCGCCGGATATAAAATTTCTTCAATCGTCGGACTGAGTCTATGAATCTCATCAATAAAAAGTACATCTCCAGGAGCAAGCTGTGTAAGAAGTGCTGCCAAATCACCTGGTTTATCCAAAATCGGTCCTGAAGTCACATGCAGTTGCGCACCAAGTTCATGTGCAATAATTTGTGCAAGAGTGGTTTTGCCTAATCCTGGTGAGCCCATCAGTAAAACATGATCGAGTGGCTCTCCGCGTTGACGTGCTGCAGGGATGTAGACTTGTAATTGTTGAACAATCGCATCTTGACCAATATAACCAGACAGCGTGCGAGGCCGCTGTGCAGGAGATTTAGGTCGCGTTAGCAAGTGTTGTGACATGTTTTCGTTCTCCTAATAGAGTAAGTGCCGATCGGACACACTCTTCAATTGACGCAACAGAGCATTGCGGTAATACTTTCTCAATTGCATTGGTATCAAATCCCAAAGATTTTAAAATCGACCGGACTTGATGATAAATAGTTGGTTCAGTTGTCATGTGTGCTAACTGTTCCCGAGGAAATTCATTAATAATTCGTAACGCTGTTTTTGAACCAATCCCTGAAATCTCGCATAAAGGCGCTGGGTCATTATTCATTACAGCAGTAAATAATAAAGACCGTGGAGCTGAAAGAATATTCAAAGCTGTTTTGGCACCTAAGGATTTGATTTTGCATAACTCCAAAAATAAAATCTTATCTTGCACAGATTCAAATCCATACAAAATCGGTCCAAGCTGTTCACGCCAAACAAACGCAACGTGTAAAAAGACCTCGTTGCCTATTTGAAAATTCAGGGCATTTGGAACATGCACTTCGAAAAATAATCCATTGAGTGCAATTGATAATTCTTGATGCATTGTATGATGCACACGTCCATGTATTGCATTAATCATTTCATTGTCCTATCAAGTGATAAAGGGGAGACCGCGCTCGTAATGCGTGGCATAAACCAATCGCAATCGCATCCGTTTCATCAAAATGATTTGATTGACGTGTGCATGTGGGCAGAAGTCTTTGACACATCAAGGCCACTTGCTCTTTGGTGGCGGCACCATACCCTGTAATTTGTTGTTTGATTTCACGTGGTGAATATTCCGCGTACTCGCAGTTTGCATGATGAACAAGCCCATAAGACCAGCCACGAATTTGAGCCAGTTTTAACGCGGTTTGTTTATTAAGACTTACAAAGGCCTTCTCAAGAACAAAAACATCTGGTTGGTATTGTGTCACAAGGCGTTCAATCTCTGCTTTGAGGACTCGAATCTTATCCCAGAAATTGTCCTGATCGAGAACGATAATTCCAGAATCACAATACGATAACGGGGCGGTATTTAAAAAAGCCCACCCCGTTACACGCGAACCCGGATCGCAAGATAAAATTAAACTCACAATTACTCACTATCTTCAGACCACTCTACATTACAATATAGAGCCTGAACATCATCATGCGTATCAAGTTTATCGTAAAATGCTTGTAATTTGATTTCATCTTCTCCCGCAACTGGCATTTTGGTAATTGCGACTTTGGAGAATTCTTGACTAATCAGTTTTAAACCTTTTTCACGGAGCCGTTCACATGTCGCTGTAAAATCTGCGCCAGGAAGCTCAACAAAGAAGCTTGTCTCGCCTTCTTCTAGATCAATAAAAGATTCTTCAAGTAAAATCTCAAGAGTCTTTTC
>VGTX01000128.1 GCA_016874315.1 Gammaproteobacteria bacterium
TTAAGAACTGAATTCTTTAAATAAATTATACGATGACGTTATCTATGGGGTGAAGAGCGTTTAAGGTTCTGTTAGAATATCCATAGTATAGATAAATTTAAGTGTTTTGAACTTGTGATTGTTGCTCAAGGAATGGTTGTAGGATTTCTTCTGGCTCTGCCTGTTGGTCCTATCGGGTTGATTTGTATTCGCCATACGTTAAAAAGTGGCTCGAAAAGCGGCTCGATGGTTGGCATTGGCGCTGCTCTTGCTGATTTTGTATATGCTGCACTGTCGAGTATCTTTTTTCACTCCTTAATACCTGTTCTGACAAGATATCAAAAAATCCTACAATTTGTAGGTGGTATGGTTTTAACCCTATTAGCTCATCGTGAATATATTCTTTATCGCCATATGCACTTTGATTCAAATGAAATTCATCAAGAGTCTGCCGTAACACTCATCCGAGAAGTTTTTGTACTCACACTCTCCAACCCAATGACGATTTTAGGGTTTATGGGGGTATTCTCCGGTTTTCAAATAAACCCTCTCTTATTATCTGACTATTTACTGCTTTGCATGGGTGTTTTTTTAGGTTCATTATTATGGTGGCTTTGCCTGACTGGCGTTGTCACATACGCAAAAGAACAACTCTCATCAAATTGGTTGGTCCGTTTTTGTCAACTGTCTAGCTTGATGCTTGGTTGTGCTGGCCTTGCTTTATCAGCAATGAGTTTAATTCCATGAAAAACTATTGTTATCGATACAAATCAAGTATCCTATTAAATCTAGCAGCACCCGGATTGATGAAAGTATGAGTGAGACTTTGTTTGGACATTATTATCCAATCGTGATCGATTGTGAAACCTCAGGCATTAATCCTGACCAGCACGCCTTACTCGAGGTTGCTTGTGTCATCTTGGCACCTGTCGATAAAAAACTGCAAATCATTGCACGTGAAACTTTTCATGTTCTGCCATTTGAGGGGGCTCAGTTCGATCCGGATTCGATGAAAATCCATCAAATTGACCCACATTATCCCCTGCGCTTTGCTGAAAGTGAAAAAGACGTCCTCATCAAACTCAATGCAATGATTGCTCCATATATAAAAGGTCATTATCGACGCGCTTTACTCGTCGGGCATAATGCATGGTTCGATTTAGCATTTCTCAATAAAGCGTACGAACGACAATCTGTAAAATCTCCCTTCCATCGCTTCACATGCATGGATACCGCCACACTATCAGCCTTCTTTTTGCGTGAAACAGTTTTGGCAAAAGCTTTATATCGTTGCCGTATTGCATACGATCCGAAAGAAGCCCATAGCGCCTTATACGATGCAGAAAAAACTGCAGAGCTTTTGGCGCTTCTTTGGAATAATTACCAGAATAAGCTCACACAGCTGAAAGCCTAATCTTAATAAATGCGAATTTAAGGAGATGGCGTAATTCCCTTTTGCTCATCTTTTTTAGGTTTCAGAAAAAGGAGATTGTTGCTGAATTCTTCATAAAGCCCAGGGTCTAAATGGTGTGCGAGCTTTTGAATACAACGTGCTAACTGACAAAAAAGAACAATCACACGATAATATAGCTGCTCTATCCCGGTTTTTGGTGACCACTTTGGATAATCTTTCTCAGAAAGCTTTAAAGCATTACAAAGAGCATGTCTTGTTTTTTTGAATTCTTCGTTCATAGAAAGAGACAGTGTTTGACTCAATACGTAAATCGCTTGGTCCCATGATTGTAATACAAGGGCTTTTTCTTGAATATTTGATGTGTCTCTATACTTTAAACATAATTGTTGAGTCTTTTTAAAAAATTCTTTATAGACATGTTCGTCTTCACTGTGGGAAACTCCTTCAGTTTTGTTTTGAAGAATGAGAAGAAGTTGCTTATATTGATCGGCGATCGAATGATATGCCTTTTGAATATCTGGGTCCATTAAATGCATCGTTTTTTCTTGCGCACCAGTCAGTGCGAGCGTATAGGTCTCTAACTCTTGCACTAAATATTGATATTGTTGCTTAATGCGTGCTTTTTGGTTTTTAAATTCTTCACTTCGCTCTCTACGGCTCTTTTCAGGCATAAAGACTGTGTAATATTCAAGCTCATCTTTTTTCAGATCGGCGTGAAGGGTTTGAGTTTGTATTAAAATATTCTGCAATCCATTATAGAAGTGTTGTAACACAGCATGTGTCCCGAGATACTCTTTAATGTTCGGTATTGTTTGGTCAAAGTGCAGGATGTTTTTTTGCAGAGTCTCCATTTTGCTCTTTAAACTTTGAATGGCAATGTATAAATTTATTTCTCCAGTGTTCTTAGCATCTTCTCTGATATCATAACTTTCATGAATATACTGACTTCTCTGTTTTAGCCACTCACGAATTAATGTAACCTCTATCGTATCTAACAGCTTCGAGCTATCATGCTGTTCGCATTGAGGCCGAGTTTCTTGAAGCCTATAAAATCGATCGTTCAACGCTGTCCATCGTGCTTTAATTTCATCACCCCATGTTATGTCAAATGAAAACACACCATCTATTTGGGGAGGCAGGTCTAAATAAGCATATTCTTCTGTTGTAAAGCCAATAGCTTTTGAAGAGGTGGATGAGATTTGTTCATGCCGCGCAGTAAGCTCTCCAATAAGTCCTCGCTCCATGTACGGAGGATTGTCACTGAGTAAGAATTCTGATCTCAACGGGTCAGTTTTAGGATTCATACGATCATAATATGTTGGATTTGAATAACAAAATTCTTGGACCAGCATCCTCTGTTCTTTATCTGTGTATTTATTACTTTTCAATTTCGCAAGAAGGTTATCATATGAGCTTGTATAAACCGATTGGGAGTGCTGATGATTCATTTTTGTAACTAAGGAAAAATATCATTCTTCCTTAAATCATAGACCACTCGTGATGGCATAAGAATGGTTACTAATAAGATGGCCAGATGATCTCACGTCAAAGTGCGCGTAATTATTCCAAATTTATTTCTTTCACTGTTATATGCCATGAAAGGGATAATTATCTGTGCTTATTCATATAGATGTTAAAGATAATTCTTAAAAAGCATGATGAACCGAAAAGTATAAGGCAGTCTTGGAAGAATAAATCTTGATACGGTTGAATTGACGTATGCGTAGAGTCTTGAATAAAGATCTTATTAGGTGTTTCGGTCGAAATGTATAAAGATTGATTATTTGAGAAAGAGTATTTGTCGAAGCAGCCTAAAACAGAGCGATTATTTTCAAGATATCTCATTTTGATATTCGTAGTATGCTCAAAAGAAAGTCTTCGCTCTTGATCGGCGCCCTCGTCTTCCAGAATAAAAGAATTTCCACCATAAAGATATTTCATAATTGAGAGGTTAATATGTTGCATCATGATTATATTCCTTATATCTATCGTCGCCATATGTAGCGAGATGTTGTCGATCCGAGTGTTAGGCCTAAATAAACTGCACAGCAATAGCCTGAATATCGAGCGAGTTTAGATAACGTATCATATTCATTATCAGGTGGATTGAGTTTGATGGTATGAGTTTTAGAGGTGCGGC
>VGTX01000129.1 GCA_016874315.1 Gammaproteobacteria bacterium
TTTGATATTCATGTAAATTCATAATGTATCCTTTTTTATCTTAAACAAGATCGAGAAAAAATCGTTCTGGCTCTTCAAGAACATTTTTTACAGCGACTAAAAATCCGACAGCTTGGGCGCCATCAATGAGTCTATGATCGTATGAGAGCGCAATATACATCATTGGACGAATAACCACATTGTTATTTTCGGCAATAGGGCGTTCTTGTATTTTATGCATACCGAGAATAGCGGACTGTGGTGGATTTAAAATGGGGGTTGAAAGCAGTGAGCCGAAGACACCGCCGTTTGTAATGGTAAAGGTGCCTCCCTGCAAATCTGCCAAGCTAATTTTCCCATCACGGGCATTGAGAGCGAGTTTATGAAGTTCTTGTTCACACTCTGCAAAAGAGCGATTTTGAGCATCACGAATGATAGGCACGAGGAGACCGCGCTCTGTTGAGACCGCAACACCAAGATCGTAATAATTTTGATAAACAATGTCCGATCCGTCGATATATGCATTGATGATGGGATACTTTTCGAGAGCAGCGCAAACCGCTTTAATAAAAAATGACATTAAGCCGAGTTTGACATGATATTTTGCTTCGAAAGCTTCTTTATGCTTTTGGCGAATTTCAAAAATCGGATGCATATTCACTTCGTTAAATGTTGTTAAAATTGCGGCATTTTGTTGAGCAAACATGAGTCGCTCTGCAATTTTACGGCGCAGAGAAGACATGGGTTCTCGTTTTTGCTCACGATTTAAAACAGGAGCCTCTTCGGTGTTATTGGAAGTATCTTTTATTTGATTTTTATATTGCTCTAGATCTTCTGGTGTAATGCGCTCTCTCCCTGTTTGTTTCACAATATCATTTGGATTGATATTTTCTTTGAGCATTTCCTGCCGTACAGACGGAGAAAGTATAGGGGCTGGAGGCTGGGATGATTGTGATTCGACATGATCATTTTTCGGCGAAATTGAAGCAGGTGCAGCCTCTGTTTTTTGAGTCGATTCTTGAAATTCTCCGAGCAATGCACCGGAGCTACCGCGAGCCCCTTGAGGAAGCACGATGGACTGCAGGATACCATTGGTAGGTGCTACAACCTCCAAAATGACTTTATCTGTCTCAATATCAACAAGCCTCTGATCTTGAAGAACGTAAGCGCCTGGCTCGAAATACCATTTCGCAATCAGAGCATCAGCAACTGATTCGGGTAATACTGGAACTTTTAAAGGGATATTCATAGGGTTATCTCTTTTTGAGATCGTATTGTTAAGGATAATGAAATGTCTTATTTTTTCCACAGTCAGCCAATATAGTTGACGTGAAATGCATCTCCATTATTCTTTTACAATACTATGCTCGAATAAAAGGAAAGCTCCATGACTTCTGAAAATCCATGGTATTGTCAGGTAGATACAAATTCTATTACATCAGCACTCGATCAAACCGATCGGACATTAAATACGGAAGAATTAAGAGAATTTATTGCGCAAAACATGCGAGTCTCATCACTTGGGTCGCATCCAGCACGGATGAGTTGCACGACTTTATCAACAACGCATTCAAATCTCGAGCGAAAGACAGATACTCTTTCGCACCTACGTCAACAGGGGTATCGTTTTGCAAACCTCAACCCATTATATCCAAAAGATTTGAGAGCTGATGATATTAATCTGAAAGAATTTCTCGATCTGCCAGAGGCAAAGCTATATCTTGAAACATGCAGCCTACAAGCTGAAACACTTCCTGAAGCTGTTCAAGATTGGTGCTATCAAACTTACGAAAATATCCGCAAGAATGCCCTCTCGGAAGAGGAAAAAGAATCCATTCTCAAAATATTGTGCGCTTCTGAGGCGTTAGAGCTTGATTTATCTGCGCGCTATCCAGGTGCTAAACGCTTTTCGCTCAGTGGTCTTGATAGCTTTTTAGTTATATTACAAGTTTTATTCAAAGATGGTCATTGTCAGAATGGTATTGCAGAGTATGTTTTAGGCCTAGCACATAGAGGTCGCCTGAATGTCTTGATGACATTGCTAGGCAAAAGCCCAAAAGAGCTTTTTGGGTGCTTTGAAGGAATAGCACTCGAGCCAGAAATTTCAGGTGATGTGAAATATCATAGAGGGTATTCTTCCGATCTATTCATGACTGAAGATAGCAAGATACATGCATATGTTGAATATAACCCATCGCACCTTGAAGCTGTAGGACCAGTTGCAACGGGGCATGTGCGCGCACAAATTGATGCGGGCAAATGCAGCAAGTCATCGATTTGTGGGATTATTGTGCACGGTGATAGTGCAATCTCTGGCCAAGGAGTGGTCATGGAAACAATGAACATGAGTCAAACTCGAGGTTATGGAGTTGGTGGAACGATTCATATTATTTTAAATAATCAAGTAGGTTTCACGACATCTGATGAGCAAGATACACGATCGACCCCATTGTGTTCTGATATTGCAAAAATGTTTGATATCCCTGTTGTACATGTCAATGCAGACGATCCGAAAGCATGTACTGATGCAGCGCGTTTTGCACTTGCATGGCGTGAGAAATTTCAAAAAGACTGTATTATTCATCTGATCGGTTATCGCAAATACGGCCACAATGAATCTGATGAGCCAGCTGCAACACAACCTGAAATGTATCAACATGTTCGTGCACACCCAGGTATTCTAAAGAAATGGATTGAAAACTCAGGCCTTGAAACACAAGCAGCAGAATCTTTGAAAAAAGCGTATCGCGAAAAACTTCAGCAGAATGAATCAATTGGATTTTTTAAATCAGAGCCAATTGAAAAATGGTACAATATACCTAAAAAATCTATTTATCCTTTATGCCAAGAGCAAAGTGTTTCTAAAGTTTTAGAGGCGATTGAGCATAACGTACAATCATTAGAACTTCATCCTCGCGTATCAAAAATTTATTCCGATCGCATTTCCATGTTATCAGGGCAGATACCATTAGACTGGGGCTGTGCTGAACTTTTAGCTTTTGGTTCTATTGCACAGGAAGGAGTCCCGATTCGACTTTCAGGTCAAGATTCACGCCGCGGAACATTTTTTCAAAGACATATTGCTGCCGTTGACCAGAGGACAAATGAATCGAAAATCATCATCGAACAACTTGGTGAAATCAAGGTCATTAATTCTTTATTATCAGAGATGGCTGTCTTGGGGTTTGAGTATGGATACTCAAAAGCTCGACCTGCAGGGTTGACACTTTGGGAGGCTCAATTTGGCGATTTTGCAAATGGAGCTCAGGTGATTATCGATCAGTTTATTTCTGCTGGCGAACAAAAATGGGGACACTTTTCTGGCATCACGATGCTCCTTCCTCATGGTTATGAGGGAGAGGGGCCGGAGCATTCATCTGACGAATTGAGCGCTATTTACAACTTGCCGCGCAAGATAACATTCAAATTTGCTACCCCTCAACACCTGTACAATATCTCCAGCTATTACGACGACAGGCGCACCAAACAATTAAACGCCCTTTAATTGTTTTTACTCCGAAAAGTCTA
>VGTX01000130.1 GCA_016874315.1 Gammaproteobacteria bacterium
TCTGATGATTGAAGCACGGTGCGCTGCATCACAATAGAATGGCGTGTTGCATAAGAAAGCACAGCGACAATAAAGGGCACACTTAGTAAATAAATGACAGTGAAGACTGGAGAAGCATAGAGCATCACAGTGACTAATACGCAAATTGTTAAACCTTCTCGAGCGACAAGATTAATCAATGTTGTTGCGGAATCTGCAAGGATAATTGATTGATCGTTAATTTTAGAAACGAGGTCGCTACATGATTTCTGATTAAAAAGAGATGCAGGGTAGTGCAGTAAGTCTTGAAATAAATCTTTTCTTAAACGTGAAGCGATAGCAACACTGACTTTTGACAAAAAGTAATGGGCTGTAAAAGTCACGAGAGAGCGTAATAAAAAGATTGCGAGAAGAAATAGTGGAATTTTATGCATAAATCGATAATCATGACCGATAAAGCCTTTATCCATGAGTGGTTTGACTAGCCAAATTAGGGCTCCGTCAATAATACCGTAAGCACAGCTTGCGATAAACCCGAGTAAAAACGATCGCCAGTATGGTTTAAACTGTGCGACCACAAATCCAATATGATATGACACAAAGATCCTGCAACAAGGTCACCTGTTTGTTAGAGTAATCCATGTCACGCAATTTATCTAACTGTTAACTCATTTGCACAACTTGATCTACCTCAATCTCTTTCATAAATCGTTGCAAATTTCTAGATAATACAAAGATGTCACTCATATTATAATCGTTTTTGGATTCAATCATTTTTACAAGCTCTGACCATTTCTTAATTTGTTCTTCATAATAACTATGCCAATTTCGATCTATCATGGATTTTGCAATAGCTTGATGATCTGACAAAAGCTCATCCCTCAACCAAGCGCGTGCTTGTGCTGAAAATCCATCTGGTGTTGGTAAAGATTCAACCCATCGATCGATTTTCGAAAGAGACAAATCTTCTCGTATTTTAAAAAATATTTCAATTAATTTTGAATAATCGTTTTGAGGCACATCGAAAAGCAATCCAAGAGCTGGAATCAAATCAGTGGCCTTATAGGACAGAGGGTTTTGATCTGAACCAGACTGATGAATCTGTGCTTGCGTTTTTTCAATAAGTGCATTGCGATAAATGTCTAATGCATGATGGAATGCTTTGCAGTCACGATCGCTGGACAGCTGAGTGCCTTTTTCAGGATTATTAATGATCCATCGAGTGATTCTATAAATGAGGCGATTAAATTGAAGAATTTGAAAATACCGGTCATCAAAACTTGATGTATGATCGAGTTCTTCAATTTTTTCGATTTCCCGATCGATATTAAACAATTTCATAGTAAGTAAAGATGCCTGAATAATTTCGACGAGTGTTTTCTGTGTTTCGAGCTTCATGCGATATGCGAAGGTGATACCCACGCGATGGACCCAGTAATTTAAGAGGTGAGTGATAGCAATTTCTTTTGCTAGCGGGTGTTGCATAATTGCTTTTTTGTATTTATCCGTGAGCTCACGAGGAAAGGCTTTATAGACCCATTGTTCTGTGCAAAAGATATCAGAAGCAGGGGTAGCGAGCAGTTCTTTTTTTAATTCTATCTTTACGTAAGCCAAAAGAACGATGAGTTCTGGTCGTGTGAAAAATGAGGTTTTCGTGATTTGTTGATGAGATTGAAAACCTTCAAGTTCAGGAGAAAGAACCTTTCGAAGGACCAAGTCATCAAAGACATCTTTTTGAAGGAGGAATTGAGTCTTTCCAGCAAATTGAGCCAAAGAAATTGCACGATTTTGCTCTAAGTTATGCTGAAGCACACATTTTTCTATAGATGTTACGCATTTTTTCAAGAAATTATCCCGATCTTCTTGGAAGATTCCTTGCGTCGCAAGATGATCAATAATGATTTTCAAGTTCACCTCATGATCGGAGCAGTCTACTCCACCAGAGTTATCAAGACTATCTGTATTAATCAATTTTCCTGCACGAGCAAAGGCAATACGAGCAGCCTGAGTTGTTCCAAGATTACCACCCTCAATAATCATGTGACATTGTAAATCTTCAGCATCAACACGCACAGAATCATTGGTTTTATCAAAAACGACTGCATGATCTTGTTGAGCAGATTTGAAATAGGTTCCTATTCCTCCATTAAAGATCATATCAACAGGCAGTTTTAGAAGGCTTTGTATTAATTCTTCTGGATTAATGTGAGTATCTTCGATTTTTAGCCATAAACGCATTTCTTCTGAAACTGGAATGGCCTTTTCAAAGCGCGAGAACACTCCGCCCCCGGGAGAAATACACTCAGGATTAAAATCAGACCACTGACTTTTTTCTAGCGCAACCATACGCAATCGTTCTTGAAAAGCCTGAGGCAACGGGTTTGGATCGAGAAAGATATGTTTATGATTAAAAGCTGCAATCAGCTTCATATTTGGGCATAAAATTGCACCATTTCCAAAAACATCTCCGGATAAATCCCCGATACCGACTGCTGTAAATGGTTGATTGATATCTTTTCCAAGGTTTCGCATATGATGAGCAGCTGATATAAATGCGCCTTTTGCGGTAATTCCGATTTTTTTATGGTCATACCCATGACTTCCACCTGAAGCGAAAGCATCTCCCAACCAATATCCATAACTTTTAGAGATAGCGTTAGCCAGATCGGAAAAAGATGCCGTACCTTTATCTGCAGCAACAACGCAATATGGATCGTGAGTATCGTAACAAATGGTCCGATCGATTGCCGCAGACGGATCGAGGGAGCGGTCTGTCAGATCGAGAATTCCTGAAATAAGGATTTGATATGCCATGGTTGCAACTTTCAAATCTTGCCGATCGGAAGCGTTATGAATGATAAAGCCACCTTTTGCACCGGCAGGGACAATGAGAGTGTTTTTGATATGCTGTGTTTTTGCGAGTCCTAGTATTTCGGTGCGGTAATCATCGATACGGTCAGACCAGCGAATACCACCGCGAGCAATCCGACTCATTCGCAAATGCACACCTTCACATATGGTATGCCATACAAAGATTTCGAAAAGCATGAGTGGTTTTTTCATATCGCTCAAGAGTTTTGGATTAACTTTAAAGCTGATCCAATTTTTAGGTTGATTTGTAATACGATCGAGTTGGTAGTAATTCGTCCGCACAGTTGCATTGATGATTTCATATAATGAGCGTAATGCTCTATCGACGGACAAAGATGGAATTGTATTAAATTGCGCATCGATTTGCTGTTGTAGATTTAAGCCATATTGTTCTTCTCGATCAAGCAAATCGGGATTAAATTTAAAATCAAAGAGCGCCAACAGTAATCGAAGCAAGGGGAGATGATCGAGAGCCCATTCAAGCACGTGTTCTCGTGGGTATCCGCTATGAATTTGAGCAGAGTAAGCAACCCATGCACGAATAAGATTAATTGTTTGAGCAGGAGCT
>VGTX01000131.1 GCA_016874315.1 Gammaproteobacteria bacterium
CTGCCGATGCTCTACAGTCGCAGCATTCTTTTCAAAAGACCGCTCAGGCTACCATTGAATTTATTCCTAGTGCAATTCACGGTTTAATCTACTGTTTCATCATTCCTGTTATGGTCTTTTTTTCTACACGAGATCGTGATTTGGTAAAATCTTTTCTTTGGCATGTATATCCAGATAATGTGCCTCATTTAAGAAAAATTGCAGAAGCTGTTGTGCAGCAACTTGATTATTATGTACGAGGAAAAGTGGTTCATATGTTTACATTAGGGACAATATCCTTTCTGCTTTTTTCGTCCTTTCATCTGAATTATGCATATATGCTAGCTGTTCCAATGGGATTCTCTGTTTTTGTTCCATTAGTAGGAGGAGCGTTGGCAACCATTCCCGTATTCTTAACAGGATATACGCAATTTGGGTTTGGGTGGACATTTCTGCATCTTGTTATTGCATATGAATTAATGTTGTTATTTGAATCAAATGTGTTAGAGCCTATGATATTCTCACACTCTAATCAAATGCATCCATTAGCAATTCTAACATCAGTGATTATATTGGGTGGAACAATAGGCGTATGGGGAGTATTTTTAGCTATCCCCACAGCGGCTATTTTAAAAGTTTTAGGGAGATTATGGCCGATTTATGATAACGGCACATATGAAGAATGGGTAAAAAAATGCTCATAGAAAATGGCGCGCCCGGAAGGATTCGAACCTCCGACCTCTTGGTTCGTAGCCAAGTACTCTATCCAACTGAGCTACGGGCGCTCTTTACTATCTATCGGAGAAAGAGGGATTCGAACCCTCGATAGGAGTTACCCTATACTCCCTTAGCAGGGGAGCGCCTTCGACCACTCGGCCATTTCTCCAACGATTGAGGTTATGATACCACATGGGTGCGGAAAAACAAGGGGTTCAATGATATTTTTACAAAATAAAGAAATAATTAAAAAACTATAATGAGGTTTTTATATTATCTTTATAAATATCAAGAATCTATTGCATCGCTGTTTGGATTTGATTCGCCCTGTGATTGTATAATTCGATCTTGAATTTCTTTTCTATGTACGATGACATCTTTTGGCGCATCAATTCCTAATCGGATTTGATTGCCCTTGATGCCTAATACGTTGATAGTTACCTTATTATCAATGACCAAGCTTTCGCCGATCCGTCTTGTTAAAATAAGCATAGATAGACCTTCCTCTGCCCTAAAGACTCATTCTTGTATTAACAAGTTCGGCTTGGGGGAAAAAATCTTTAATCCATATGATGTAACTATCCAGTATAAATATAATAATTATCAAATTTTTGCTTATGTATAGAGCCGTATTACGCTTAAAGACTTTTAAAAAGCAGATCTGAGCGTGTTTTTAGTATCATCAGAGGCCCAGATCGTGTTGTTTTAAGGATTGATGGATGTCGAGAAAAAATCTTCAGGGGTTTGTGTGTGTATAGACCGCTGATAAATTTCTGTAAATTTAGGTGGATAATCAAAAAAAGAGTGTTGAATCTGTACAGTTGGTATATTATCGGTCGTCGATAACACTGCCGATTTTTCTGCGGTCTCAGATCCTATTACTGAAGAGTGTCCAACCGCTAGCATTATCGTGAAAATAGATTTTAATAAGAATCGCATTATTATTCCTTAATAACGAGTATTTAGATATTGTAGCGAGTTATTTTTTGTAAATACATACTTAATTGGTTTGCTGAATGTATGGTTTTATTTTGATATGACAAGTGCAATGTAGTAACTGCTCTAAAATAATTTTGATGGATAGAAAATCAAGCAGAGACTCGCTTTTGCTATACTTAGTTTGTCTATAAAAAAGAACCAAAAGGAGTCTCGAGCAATGAGTATAGATTTATTTAAACCTTATGTCGACTTTGTTTTCAGATGAACCGTCAAAAAAGAAAATCAAGCAAGATCAATTTATTGATGTTGCTTGATGGGAAGCATGCTCCCTTTAGGGGCGTGCAGTTCACTTGGAAACAGTAAGTTCTAATACAAGCTCTGGATGATGATAAAGAACATTGTAACTTAAATTATCAGTGTTCTTTATTTTTTTCACCAATCAGTGCACTACTAAGATTTTTATTCTATTCGAGCATAAGGTTATGTGCATAGGCACTGGATTTTCTCTTGAAAATATCATATGATATCCGAATTCAAGATGGTTATATTGAGGCATGTTAAATGAGAACGGTTCTTTCCTTTTTTATTTCGGCTCCATATAATGATCGAATTTATGCACATGTCGTTCAATTAATTGCCAGTCAAGGTTTAGTGATGACAGAGCTTCGAGTCTTTTCTGAAAAAGAGAGAAGCTATTTGCATGCTCGTGTAGAAGGCTCGTGGGATGCAATTGCAAAATGTGAAATTGCACTCGATCTGTTAACTGATGACAAAAATTGGCATATTGAATATTTTCGTCCCCATGGTGCATCCACTCCAATGGGTATTTCTTATACACTATCGGCCTCTTTCAGAGAGGATGATTCGCAGACTATTGCGCATTTGATGACGTTATTTTCCGATTTGAAAGTGTTCTTGGAAAATGTAAGCTATCAAGTTATTTGGCTTGATGAGCAGCATGAATATGCACTTGCAAGAGTAAATTGTGGATTGAAAATACCCTTTGATTTAAGTATTCAATTAGTGCGTGAGCGCTTTTATACACTATGTGATATGTTACATGTTGATGGATCGATTGAGATGTCTGAATCTCAACAAAGAGTGTAAATTTCTCGTACTTTCAGAGCTCATTATTATTTTTGCACGCTGTATTTACCATTCTTACCTTGATTTAGCATTAACTCATTATTACGTCCTTGCTTTGCACGATAACCAGCCGTGCTATATTTGCTATCCTCTTAAAGATCGGATCGACAATTTACTGGTCTATCAGGAAAAAGAACATGATTTTACCTGTATTGGTGAAATTTACCTGCCTCCATCAAGTTATGTTGTTTTAAAATCATTGATTCGATCTTATCCAAGGAATGATGAGATGTCTTGTTTTGTTTTTTTTGCTCATAATGAAGGATTTGTGCCTGGGTCATTAGAGATTATTGCACCTTTGTATCATGAGAAGTGGACGTTATCGTACGCTGGGTCTCTTCGATCCAGTTACTCACCGCTTGAATCCATTTCGGATCGTGATTAACACAGGGAACCACAGTAACACTCCCATCAGGCACCCTCTTAAGCCATTGTTCTTTAAAACGCACCCCTATTTCCTCAAGTGTTTCAATGCAGTCCGCTACAAAGGATGGCATGGCTATCACAATATTCTTATGTCCTTTTTGAGCCCACTGCTCAATCGTTTCAAAAAGATTGGGCTCTGTCCATGGAAGTTTGCCAACGCGCGATTGAAATACAATCGCGTGAGCACAGTGAATTTTTATATGATTTAAAA
>VGTX01000132.1 GCA_016874315.1 Gammaproteobacteria bacterium
ACTAAAAAGAAAATCCTCTCCAAACTCAGCGGCAGGAAAAATCGCTATTACGCATCTTGTGGGATTAGAAAAATTTGCAAGTTGTCAGCTTATTGAGTGTCGTCTTGAAACTGGCCGGACTCATCAAATCCGGGTACATTGTGAATCAATTGGGCACCCAATCGTTGGAGAGCAATTATATTCACAACATCCAGTTGCAAGAAAAATGTTCGATCGGCAAGCTCTTCATGCAAAGTCTTTGAGCTTTACCGATCGGGAATCTGGATTAATTATGGAGTTTCATGCAGATTTACCAGAGGATTTCCAGCAGCTTTTGGCTCGGATTTAAAAAACAATTTTGATGACACTCCATCATGATCGATGATGAGGTTATACATCCCGTTTCGATCGTGATGAGTGAGCATCCATTGTGCGAATGGATTTTCGACATACGTTCTCAAACAACGCTTTAAAGGTCTTGCGCCAAAAACTGGATCGAATCCATGTAATGCAAGAAAATCAAGAGCGGGTTTTGTGATTTCGAGATTAACAAATTTATGCAGAACCTGCTGCTGAAGTTCGCTAAAACGAATTTTCACAATTTCCATGATACTCTCACGTGTGAGGGGTTGGAAAATAATTTGTTCATCAATACGATTCAAAAATTCTGGTCTAAAATGCATTAGCAATTCGTTTTGAATTTTTTCATCGAAATCAGGGGTGCCATAGTACTCCGAAATTAAAGATGCTCCTGTATTAGACGTCATAACAATAACAGCATTATGGAAATCAACAGTGTGCCCTTGACTATCAGTGAGACGTCCATCATCGAGGACTTGCAAGAGCAAATTCAAGACGTCAGGATGGGCTTTTTCGATTTCATCAAAGAGAATGACGCTATATGGCCGTTGTCTAATTTTTTCTGTGAGATAACCCCCTTCCTCATATCCAACGTATCCAGGAGGAGCTCCAATGAGTCGAGATACAGCATGTTTTTCCATAAATTCCGACATATCAATACGCACGATTGCATCACGACTCTCGAATAAAAAGTACGCGAGTTCTTTGCATAATTGAGTTTTACCAACCCCTGTTGGACCTAAGAACAAGAAGCTAGCAAGAGGTCTTTTCTCAGAAGTTAATCCTGCACGAGCACGCACAATTGTATCAGCAACACACTGAACAGCCTGTGATTGCCCCTTTAAATGCTCCTCTAGAATATCCTTCATATTGAGATACCGATCGCGTTCTTGATCGAGCATTTTTGTCACTGGAATTCCTGTCGATTTTGCAATCACGAAAGCAATGTCTTCTTTATCAACGCTATTTTTCAGCAGTTTAAAATGTGTTGTTTTCTCATCTTCTGCGCGTTGAATCTTTTGCTGCAGGTCGGGAATTTCACCATATTGAATTTGAGACATCAATCCATAGTTCGATTCTCGTTTTGCCTGCTCAAAACGATACTTTGCATCTTCCAGTTCTTTCTTTAATCTCTTATCGAGCTCAAGGCTATGTTTCTCTTGCTGCCAAAGGGATTCTAATGCACGATACTCTTGCTCTGCTGCATGCAATTTCTGAGACACAGACATTAAAGTTTCGCTTGAATCTTCCATCTCGGGCTCTTTTTTAAGGGCTTCTTCTTCAATTTTAAGCATAATAATATTGCGATAAAGCTTATCCAAAGGCTCAGGGCGTGAGTCAATCGCCATTCTCAATGATGATGCAGCTTCATCCACTAAATCGATTGCCTTGTCAGGTAAATTACGTTCTTTGATATATTGATGAGACAACTCAGCTGCACTTACTAAGGCATTATCTAATATTTTCACACCATGATGAATTTCATATCGCTCTTTTAATCCACGCAAAATAGCAATGGTTTCTGTGACGGTTGGCTCTCTGACAAAAATCTTTTGAAATCGACGTTCAAGGGCTAAGTCTTTTTCAATATATTGTTTATATTCTTTCAGAGTTGTTGCTCCGACGCATCTCATTTGCCCACGAGCAAGTGCGGGTTTCAGCAAATTTGCAGCATCCATTGCGCCATCTGATTTACCGGCACCGATAAGAAGATGCATTTCATCGATAAAGATAATAATTTCATCTGCATGTGCTTCAACTTCTGTGATAACATTTTTCAGTCTTTCTTCAAATTCTCCGCGATATTTTGCACCTGCGATCAGGGCGCCCATATCTAATACCAAAACGGTTTTGTTGAGCAATCCTTCAGGAACTTCTTGATTCACAATACGCTGAGCAAGGGCCTCGATAATAGCGGTTTTACCAACACCAGGCTCTCCAACCAGAATGGGATTATTTTTCATTCGTCTGAGTAAAATTTGAATCACACGACGAACCTCATCATCGCGTCCAATAACCGGATCGAGCTTACCTTCGAGAGCCTTTTGTGTAAGATTTTGGGTATACTTAGATAGAGCTTCTCTACGGCCCTCATGATCGGATGAATGCACTTGACCGCCTTGCTGTCTTAATGCTTTTATAAAAGCATCGAATGCTTGATATGTGAGATTAACGGTTTGTAAAGATTTCAAGAGCACTGAAGAGGCATCTTTGACAATCCCAAGCACAATCAATTCAGAAGTAACATGACTATCGTTGTACTTTTTTTGCTCTGCTTTAGCAAGCACGATAGCTTTTTGCAAAGAGGCCGAAATCGAAGGCTCTTGAGCTTTAGAGCCAGGTCCTATTTTGGAATATCCATCCAAGATCTGGTCTAAAGATTTTGAGAATTGATTAATTTCACGATCGGATTGATTTTTTAAGAAAACGTTTAAAATTGAGCTGTTATCTTCTAAAAGCACTTGCAAGAAATGCTCAGGCTCAATTGATAAATGTTGTTTTGCAAGAGCATGTTCATATGCGCGTTGCAAGACATTTTGTGCCGCAGATGTTAAAGATTCCATCATATCTCGTATATCCCCTCATGCGTTGGATAAATATCACTGACCTATACCCATTAGATTTAGGCCAATAAGAATTATTCAAGTATAGTGAGATGAATTATTTTTATTTAATGGATTCTTGATGAAGTATTAAGCAGCTGGTCTACAATCGTTTATTCGGATCTGATCATTATGATTATGCGTGGATGTCTCTCTATTCAACGCTGTAAAAACCACAAAATTAGTGAACTGCACGCCCCTAAAGGGAGCATGCTTCCCATCAAGCAACATCAATAAAGTGATCTTGCTTGATTTTCTTTTTTGACGGTTCATCGATCGCTGCACCCTGGACTTTGCCCAAACGCGTCTTACTTCGATCTCCTCGTCCTCTATCAGCCAGAAGTTTTGGTGGAGCCAACACTCCTTTTGCTGACAACTCCGTT
>VGTX01000133.1 GCA_016874315.1 Gammaproteobacteria bacterium
AAGCTGTTTATTATGATTCTGATGTACAGAATATTCCTAATGCTTTGGATTTGATTGTATCAACGGGTCATATTCAGTACAAAGATGTTATTTTTCAACATAATAACCAAGCAGCCCTCTTTAAGAAATTGTCAGTTGATATTCCTGGTAAACAAAAAATTGGATTGGTTGGATTTTCTGGCAGTGGAAAAACAACCTTTGTTCAAATTTTATTAAGACTATATGATGTTCAGTCTGGAGCGATTTATATCGATGGACAGAATATTCATAATGTGCGACAAGAGTCGTTGAGGGAGGCAATTAGCTTTATACCTCAAGAGCCTGGCTTATTTCATCGGACTATCTTTGATAACATCGCTTATGGTCGTGAAGCAAGCCTGGAAGAAGTTATTGCTGTTGCTAAGAAAGCACGAGCACATGATTTTATCAAAGCATTACCTATGGGATATCAGACAATTTTAGGGCAAGGAATGCGATTGTCCGGTGGTCAAAAGCAGCGAATTGCGATTGCACGCGCAATGTTAAAAAATGCTCCAATTCTGGTCGTAGATGAGGCTACATCACAACTTGATTCCTTAACTGAAAAAGAAATTCAAGATGCCTTAGAAGATTTAATGGTCGATAAAACGACCTTTGTAATCGCACATCGCTTAAGTACCCTTCAGCAAATGAATCGAATTTTGGTATTTGATGGTGGTGAAATTGTTGAAGATGGTACGCACGAAGAATTAATTCGTAATAAGAAGCTGTATTATAAGTTGTGGGAAATGCAAATGGATTTTCCTACATTACCTAACTAATATTAAAAGCAGGTTTCCTCAAATTGTTATACGATGAACTGGACACTTGCTTTTATGTATCATCAGTTCATAGGTTTTTTTGGCTCTTGTATGGAGTTGTTTATTGTTTTTATAACAATCTAACAACTCTATTAACGAGAAACATAGATCGGCAGCATCGTAATCAATATAATCGATTAATTATTTTATTAACTGGACTTGGCGCTCCAAAATCTCAATTCATGCGATTGTTCAATACTCTTCAATCGACTATTCTCAAATCTGACGATCTTATAGTCATTTTTAAACCAAAATTTGGCCAAACTTTAAATGAAGATATTATCGATTTGGAAAAATTCATTATCACGTTAGGGCTTTCAAGTATAAACTCTTGCATTTTGATTGGACATTCGAGAGGTGGTTTATTAGCTTATGAGTTTTTAAAAAAGCATAATCATTACTTCAATAAATCGTCAATTATTACACTTTCCACACCATGGCGGAGTATCAGTCTGCAAGAAGGCTGGAAAGGTCTTCGCGGGAGTCCGTTTTTTATCAAGACATTTAATAAGATTGGGTCATTTATTGTGCATAAAGCCGATATCACTAAAGAGCTACTCAATGAAACATCATGGAATAATAATCAAAATATCAATTTATTGTGTTTAGCGGGAAAATACGATCCGATTGTGGGAGATCCAGCAGTTCAAGCCCCCCGGAATATCAAGCCATATATTATTCCAGCAAGCCATCTCAGCCTTCCAACAGAGCAAGTAGCAATCAATCAGATTTGTGATTTTGTCAAGAATCAGTAATCCAATCAAGATTTCAGCATAAAGTGTTGTATAGTGTCGTTCTATTTATATAATCTTTCTTAAAGTTGTGCGATTAATGATGCCAAGGAACGGAATATGTTAGCTTCATCGGATTATGAATATTTTATTAAAAAATTTCCTCTTGATAAACCAATAGAAATATATCTTAAGAATTATGAAAAATTTTGTGAGAATTTTGATACTTTTCATAATAGATATGCAACGGCATTTTTCAGATCTTTTGCGCCGCAATATTCTCCTAAGCATTGGAGAGGGCTATTTATATTAAGATATGCTTTTGAAGTTGAGCATTCTCAGCAAAATATCAATATGATAAAGAGCATGTATGATTACAAAAGTCATATTCAAGAAGGATTGATTTCAGATATTGCTGATTATGGCCAAAGAGACTGTCTGTTAAATGATATTCTAACGAGATCTGTTGCGCATGTGAAAAAAAATATAAAAACTTTCATTCTAAACCCTGAGAAAATTGGATATAAAGATACTCTAGATTTTTTTATGGCTGTGAAAAAAGATCTGATGCAAGAGTTTAAGGCGTTGCCGAAAATTATTCAAATATTAGTTGATCAAATATCTTTGCGACCTATTGGCCAACATTTAAAAGATTATATGATTTTCAATCCTGCTGCGGTATTAGAGGACATCTTCATAACCTATTTCAAGTTCCGTATGCTTGCTTTATTACATCCTGGCAATATGAATCTTAGTGATAATGCATTATTAGAACATATAGCATTTGTTTGCTACCCAGAAACACAGTTTGCAAAGCATGCACGCATACATACACAACGACAACTGAGATGGATTCGCTCAAAACAAGAAGATTATAAATCATCTAATTTATTAAAATCAGCGTATAGCTCACTGATACAGTTTGTCACAAATAATCTTCCTGAGCCCCCATCATATCAATTTGAACGAAAATGTGCCGATCTGAAAAAGGATTGGTTATCACCAGATCAAATCTCGGAAATAACAACGCTGTTGAAGAAAAGATATTTAAACATATATCAAAATGAAATTAACATCATTGCTGGGTTAATTGGGCTGTCTAAAAGTGGAGCAACATCTTTCTTAATCAATGATATATACGCAGCATATCAACAGTTAAAAGATAATGATTATGCAGATCATATGACAAGTATTATTCACTTTATCCAGATTTTACCTTATTTCTCTGATGGGTTATTTGACGTAACTGAGGCAGGAGAATTTCTTGATTTAGAGTCGCTTTGGAGTGAATACAAAATACATCATGGAATAAACATGCAATCGGTTGTGCAAAAAATTAGTACTCCTGCAGTGACATTAGTGACATGGACAGAAGAGACCGATAATCTTTCTACTGATCCGGTAAAACAGTCACAAGCTCAAGAGGATCATCTTGTCACTCAAGATTCTGCAGAGGGCGATTATGAGGCTATTGAGATCGAGCAATTAAGGATTGATGAAGATTTTGTACCAGCTGTACGAAAAAATTCAATAACTCGCTCAGTAAAATCTGCGTTGAGGCAGCTCAGTTCACTAGAAAAAGCCTTAATACAGGAAGATGCTTTCGAATGTGAATTACCTGTCTTTGAGCCTGCTGAATTTTATCATGTGCAGCCTATGTCATGGGATAACTATTTTTTTGTGGGAGCTAATGGTCGGTTTTATATTGTCGATTATTCAGCAGATT
>VGTX01000134.1 GCA_016874315.1 Gammaproteobacteria bacterium
ACCTTCTTTTGTTTTATTCACAAGAGTAGGTAGAGCGGAGCGTCCTGATTTTTTTGCTGCTTCAGCTTGTTGTTTATTTGCCTGCTCCTGCAGTTCTTTGTAACGTGGGTTATCTTTCACAGAGCCAGGCACAGAGGCAATACTTGGTGGTCCAGACATCGTAACCTGCACAGATTCCATGACTGGGCGTTTACTTGTGAAAAATGACAGGGCGAGGTAAATCACTATTGCACCAGCAATGATTAACCATAGCACACGTGTTTTCGACGGCTGAATAGAGGCCATATCGTCAAAATCCTTTAATACTTAGGGTTTTTGGAGAGCCATTGCGTGCAATGACGATGGTATTTGTCTGAGCTAATCGATACACCTTTGTTCCATCAGAGCTCATTGTTTGCGCCATCCAGCGAGGAGAAATCAGAGTTTCTCTGGTACGCACAATAATGAATTCACCTTGGGACCAAGCTTGCGCATAAACAGGGTCTACAACTAATGGTACAGCGTAACTTGGAGGGGTGCCATCGAGGTATGGAAGCAACGTTGCATCCATGACCGTAGCACTATAGATTGTATCTGTGGTGGCTTTAGCAAAAGGGCCTTTAGCTGGTATAGCCATATCAATACGATAATCGACTTCACCTTGGCTAGAAACCAGATTAATCATAATCGGAGTTGCTAATCCTTGAAGGCGCACACCGATATTGGCGACTGCCCAAGATTTTAAAGATTGAATAAAAAGCGTGTGTGATTGACTATCCCATGATATATCAAACGCATCTGGATTTCCGAGCGAGTAATTTACAACTGGCCAAGGCTGTCCGGTTTCATCAACAAAAATAACTGAGCTAATGAATCCTTTGCAAAGTCTTACGAGAGGAATTTCTGAGCCGGGGGATAGTGCAACAGCTTTTGTTGAAGTTACAGGTACAGGAATGGAATGTGGCGCAATTGATGATGCGGAGGTTTTTCGATCGTAAGCATCGAGCACGGTCTCTATTTGCTCAGGAGACAGTGGAAAAAATCGTTGCAAAGCGATATCAAAAGCCTGCTCATCTGCTGTATTTTCAGCAGAGAAGGCATAGGTCGGATTGATTAACAATACGATACCCAATAATAATGTTACAAAAAAAGACCGATCGAGCATAATGTATTCCCATAGCTTTCATAGATTAGTAAATGCGATCGTTCAAAAAATTTCAAGTTTCTTAAGCGATAATAACTCTTAACGAAATTCCATCCTCATATAATGCGAAATTTTCACGACGAACAACCACTGTGAGATGCAGCTCCTGAACAAATGGATCGGCAATATTCGCTTCATTAAAATACGTTACACGCATCTTGCCCGTCAATAGCCAAGCAAAAGCTCCCTGATCGAACGATAATGTTTTACTGACTCGCAGTGGCTCTAACAAATCGACAACCGCTACATATTTATGTACAGTAAGTGCGCTAATAATTCTATTATTGTTAATGCTTTCTAAATATTGACTGTATCCAATTGGATTAAAATAGCCACTAGCCTCGTTTAAGATAGTTTTATAATTAGCAAAATTCATAGAGAATAATGTTGTTAATTTTTCTGTCGTCCATTTTTCAACATGGTCATTTGAAAAATATGGTTGACTCAAAGGAATATCAGGCAAGATATGTCCGTACCGATCGGTCATAAAATATGTTGGCTGGACATTATCGGCTTGAATTTTTTGAATAACATAATAAGAGCCGATAATAAGCAAACATAAGGCAAAAAAAACACCGCACTGCCGATATGCTAATTTTTGATAAAAAAGATTACGATGGATGACGAGTTCATGACTATTCATACAAATACAAGCCTTATCAGCTACACTTTTGCCAAGAGGTTACGCAAAGTATAAAAGCGAACTGTCAATTTATCCAAGGGAGATTGAGAATATATGTTGGACTTTAGAATTTATCGCAATTTTTCTAGAACAATGATGAAAATTAATATGTGTCTTGCCATAGTAGTTTTGTTATTACAGTTCTATCTTTACTTGCTATTAGCGCATAATCCGGAGAAGAATTATTATATACAAACAAACACAGGGTTTGTTTTTCCAATTCACTCTGCCGATCCACATAACCCAAATAGACCAATCCTTGTTACGCACTTTTCATGATACAAAGCGTATTGGTGGGAAGAATCTATTCAGAGGATTTAGAAGGCGCTGATTTTTTCTTATGTGTTTTAAGTGCAAGATCGGCATCATGAGATATAAGATCGTCCAAATTTGCAAACTGATGGCTGGCTAAAGACCGTGTGGGAGGATATTTTCTTTCTTCTCTTTTGATTTTCCTTTTGACACGTAATGATGATACAGAGTCGAGGGCATGTTCAGAATCAGTTGATTCCGATCTAGGGCGAGTAATAGGCATATATTCATTTTCACTATCTGAGGTATCACTCATTGCGGGGGTAGTACTTGCCGAAGAGCGTAATGAATTTGTATGACTACTAGATGGACTAATTTTACGAGATGGCTTCCCGTGGATTTTCTCATTTAAATCGTCTTTTGTCATAAAATCATGTGCTAACAGAGACGCGGCTCGACGATCGTGTTCTTGATTTAATTGATTGATTCCAGCAACAGCCTTTTCATGTTTAGATTTCTCATACGAATATGTAGCGTATTGGCTTTCGGCTTTCTGATATTCAGGTAAATCAACATTTCTGTATCGATCGACAGCTTTTGAATACATTGCATCATTACTTGAACGTTCTATTGTCGCTTTATAAATGGATTCACGTGTTACGGACTTTCCATCTTTCAATTTCTTTTCATATTGATGAATAGAGGATGCTTCGACTGTTTGAGGGGCTCGGGGCTTACTTCGCACAAGATATTTATTTTCATTAAATATTGGAGCTTCTTTTTTAGGATGTTCTTGTAAATATCTATGGGTTTCAGCAACTTCAGATTCTGAGCGATAAGTTAGCATATTCATGAGGGCTTGTGTTAAAAAACTGCGATAGAACTCATTCCAATCAATTTTTTTCCTCCAAACAGAATCAAATCGGCCTGCAGATTTATTTTCTTCTTCTACATGTATTTTTCGACGCGCCTCTAAATCTTGCCAAATAATTGCATAGTCGGTCTTTAAGATTCTTACATATTCTTTGATAATTTTTTTTCTTTTTTTCTTACTTTTAGCCTCATTGTGGCTAGAAGAGTTTGGATTTATTCCTAAAATTTGACGAGTTGTGTCTTTGAACGCTTGCCAATAAGATTTTTGATCTTCATCTTGATTCTGATGGATATGAGCATTATATA
>VGTX01000135.1 GCA_016874315.1 Gammaproteobacteria bacterium
TTTCTAGAAATCCATTATCAGATAAATTTGTTGCAGAGCTTGTTGCTGGCACTGCTGATAATGCACTCAACAAAAGTGTACACCATACCCAGTACAATATAAAAATCGCAGCAGTTCCGGTCATACAGATTTTCTCTAACTCTTTTTTATTGGATACAAAAGATGGAAAAGAAGGTATGGTCAAATGATAACCAAAAAACATCATTAATGGAGCAAGAATGGAGATTTTAGGATATTGTGTTAATTCAGGAAATCGCCAATCATGCTGTATCTCGTATGTTGTGAGTGTAAAAATTAGGCCTAATACGCAGATCATGGCAAGAACAAAAATCTGATTCATCAGCCCTTGAAACTTTTTGGGAACATAAAGAAATATACTCAATGCTATTGAGTACATTACTGGATGATTTAACCATGGAGCAAAAGTCAGATATGGAGCAAGAAAGGTAGGCATCGTGCTTAAATAACACGCCATCAAACTCCAAAAAAATGCAAGATAGGCAAGATGAGTCGGGTATTCAAGCGATGAGGCCCATTGACGCACAAATGTTGCAAGATTTGAGTCAGGTGGCGCGGACAGTGATAACTCAATCCAAAGTTGTGCTGCAAGATACATAATGACTGCACTCACAGCTAATACTAGAGTCAAAACACTTAAAGAAAGTCCTTGAGTGACCAAGGGCAAGGTCATCATACCCGCACCAATAGCTGTTCCTAAAATCAGGAAAAAAACATGACGATGAACGGATGATTCTTGTAATAATGTCCAAGCAGATTTTGAAGCACTCACGTCGTTTTATTCCTTATGCTGTTGTTACCGTATAATGTCTCTTTTTACCTAAAGATAGTACCACTGGCAGACCTGATTTTTCGAATTTATAATGCAAATCTGTGACAACAATGTCATCAACACGAACTCCATTTTGCATAATCAATTTTCTTGCAAAGGATTTTGATTCTGCAAGCTGATGTCTCACAAGAAAATCGATTAAAAGCTCAGCTTCGTCGTTAATTGAAAGCTGTTGCAAAGCTAATCTTTTCTCTTCTAATGACCCACTAAAAGCAGCCTGTGCTCGCATATAACTTGCTTCTTGGGCGGCTTTTCCGCGACACATCTTTGTTTGCTCATTTGCAAGCAGGATTTTTGCTTGATTCATTTTTTCTGCATCATTTTTTGCAGCTTCGCAAAGGCTAATAATTTCGTCTGTTGGGCAATCTGTAAAAGCTAATAAAAGTTTTTGACAATCTTCATCGCTACAATTGCGCCAAAATTGCCAATAATCATAATCTGAGCACATATCGGCGTTCAGCCAAACAGCTCCATTTTCTGTTTTACCCATTTTTTGACCGGACGAGTTTGTCAATAAAGGTGTTGTCACAATAAAGCTTTGTGGTAATGATTCCATTTTATCAATTAAATCTGTTCCCACGATCATATTGCCCCACTGATCGCTTCCACCAAACTGATACCGGCAACGATAATTTTTGAGCAAATGTACGAAATCGTATCCTTGAAGAATCATATAGTTGAACTCAAGAAAACTCAGCGGTTGTTGTTGCTCTAAACGGCGCTTAACTGTATCAAACGATACCATTCGATTGACGGTTAATAAGGGACCTACTGTGCGAAGCAAATCGAGGTATGAGACGTCTTTCCACCAGTCAATATTATCAACTACAATCGCTCCAGTATCTGGATCGTCGAAATCTAGAAACTGCTTAAAGACTCCAATCATATTTGCTTTGTTTGCAGCAACCACTTCTGGCGTTAGCATAACGCGCGCACTGTGTTTACCAGTTGGATCGCCAATAAGTGTTGTTGCTGAACCGAATAGCAATATAGGGCGATGACCAGCTTTTTGCCACTGACGTAGTAACATAATACCCATCAAGTGGCCGACATGAAGAGATGGTGCTGTGCAATCATATCCTAAATACGCGGATTGACGCTCATATCCAGCGAGTTCAAAGGCTTTTTCAAAATCATTAGACTGATAGACCAATCCTCTTTCTAATAATTGCTGATACAGTGCAGAGCTCATAGTGCAGACTCCTCGAGCTGAGTTTTCACAAACTGACACAATTCATCTAAAGATAAACGCTCTTGCTTGAGGGTATCACGCCACCGCACAGTCACTGTATCTTTAGCACCGTTTGCAGCATCTTCTCCAATTGTTGCAAAGTCTACTGTCACACAAAATGGTGTTCCAATTTCGTCATGTCGGCGATAGGCTTTTCCGATGGAACCAGCGCACTCTAGAACAACCCATCCTAAATTCTGTCTTTTCAGCATTTGGACGACTTTTTGTGCATACTCTACGAGCCCATCATGATTTTTGAGGAGTGGGATAACTGCAACTTTCACTGGTGCAATATGTGGTTTTAATTTTAAAACTACACGCTCTTCGCCATTATCAAGCTGCTCTTTTGTGTATGCTGCAGATAGTACAGCAAATACGCCGCGCTCAACACCGGCTGATGGCTCAATAACATATGGCACAATCCATGACCCATCATTTAAATCTTTGATTGCAAGCCGTTGTACAGCATGTGCATTCTTTTTCACATTGGCTGTAAGATTCAATTCATCCTGATCTTTTGAATGGCTTCCCAAATCAAAATCTGTACGATTCGCAATCCCTTCTAGCTCTTCAAGACCATGAGGAAACTGATATAACAAATCAACCGTAGCTTTTGAATAATGTGAGAGCTCTTCTTTTGGCTGATGAAACGCAGTTAAACGATCGAGCTCTAGACCTTGACGAACCCACCATGCCATTCGCTCTTTAACCCAATAATCGTGCCAACTTTCATCGTCACCTGGGCGAACGAAAAATTCAAGCTCCATTTGCTCAAATTCACGCACACGAAAAATAAAATGTCTTGGAGTAATCTCATTTCTAAACGATTTACCAATTTGCGCTACACCGAAGGGGAGCTTAGGATTCATGGAATCAACGATATGTTTGAAATTCACAAAAATCCCTTGAGCTGTTTCAGGCCGCAGATAGGCAACAGCGCTTGGATCTTCAATAGGTCCAATAGTGGTTTTCATCATCAAATTGAATGGTCTTGGATCGGTTAAATCTGTTGAGCCGCATCCTGGGCATTTTTGCTCTTTCAGATGATCGGCTCTCCATCTTGCACGACAAGTCCGGCAATCGACTAATGGATCGCTAAATGTATCCAAATGGCCTGAATACATAAAGACATCGCTTTGCATGATAATTGAACTATCTAAGCCAAGAATA
>VGTX01000136.1 GCA_016874315.1 Gammaproteobacteria bacterium
ACAGGGCAGATAAAATATCCCAAACAAATGTTGTTTTTGCATTATATTGAGCCTTGAGATGAGGAATATATCTCTCTTTAAACTCTGTAATGATTACTTGGGTTGGTTGTACTGGAGAGCAATAGCTCAGCCTTCCGGCCTTACATTCAATTTCACGAAGTCGATAGCGCTCTTTCTCTGCAATCTCTATCTCTTTTAGAACATCTGCATTATCTAACGCTTCTCCAACGAAGGATTCCAGTTTTTCCATGAGGTCCGATCGGCGACCTGCACGTAAATATTTCTGCAAATATAGCGCTGTACTTGCACGCGGTCCTGAAAATGCAACATCATGAACATGTTGCAGTAATTCCACATTCTCACGATTACCTTGCACGTTGTTTTGTGTCAATGCATCCTGTAAAAGCTTTTGTGCAGACTGGAGTAATGGATATTTTTTTAAGATTGCGGTTAGGAATGGATGTTCCAACGATCGTTCGATGCATGTTACTTCATGTGGGGTTAAAAGGCGATGCTCTGCTGCAACATTATTTAATGCAGTCGATAATTCTGCATAAGACATACGGTAATTAAACATAAACGATATAACTTGATTTCATATACTTTCTCTGGATTGTGAAGATTATATATGAAATCATCATGATATGTCTGTAAAGAGAAAAGATATTATTTCAATAATCTCTAATACTTATTCCTCGATCTGATTGACAGATACTGTCGTTAATATCAAATCTGATGTGGTATATGCCACTTCAATAACCTCACTGAGAGCGAGGGTGTTTTGAGCGAGCTTTTGCGGTTTTAAAAGATAATTTTGATATCCAATACAAATTTCATTATCAGTTAAGGGGCATTGTATACGCAACGCGGTAGTCTGGTAGCCCTGCAAATACTCTAAATATTGCAATATTTTTGGAGTATTGTTGTTTTGAGGAAGGATGATATTAATAATATGAGCCTTCTCATCTAAGAATTCATCTAAGGTCTGTATTTTTTTGAGTGAGGTTCTCTCTTTTTTATCTTGCGACTCGGAGCGACTCCAAGTTAACAGCACGGGCTGATTAGAACCAATCTCACTTGCTCGTTGAGCTAAATCGAGGGGATTATTTCGATCGCTCCAATAAAACTCACGGCGCTCTCCGGACTCAAAAAGATACTCTATCAGCATAAAAGGCTGTCCCTTTTGTGTGACCATTTTTCTATTTTTCACCCAGACAGCCATAACAGGTTGAAACTCATTACGCCATTTGTAGGTCCAAAGTGTTTGTTGAATCTTTTTATAGGGATCGAACAAAGAGCCACTCGTTGAAAATCCGAGCAATTGACGTTCATTTTCGATCCTTTTCGACCAGAGCTCTCGAATGACTACTCCACCGCTTCCAAGCTCATCATCCTCATCGGAATCAAACAAGGCACGCTGTCCAGCACGATCGTGGCAGCGCGCCCAAGCAACGGGCAAAATATGTTCAAGCAAATATGTTCGGTGATGATGGAGTGCATCCATGGCGCCAGCCTGGATGAGAATTTCACAATGTTTTCGGGTAAGAGCGGTATGATTCAATCGTGTGATAAAATCGCTGATTGATTCAAATCGACCATTTTGGTTACGCTCATTTGCAATATCATTGACGACAGCAGCACCGAGTCCTTTAAGGCCCTGGAGTCCATATCGGATAGTTTTTGAATCAATTGCACGGGCACATGGTTCAGAAAAATTGACACAGGGCGGCAAGATGGTGAGTTTTTGTGCACGGCACTCCTCGATAAAGACGGCAATTTTATCTAAGTCGTCCTGATCGGCCGTAAGAATTGAAGCGAAGAACGCTGATGGGGCATGGACCTTTAAATAGGCCGTTTGATATACGATCATTGCATAGACAGCAGCATGTGATTTATTAAAACCATAACCTGAGAATTTTTCCATCAAGTCAAAAAGTGGTTCTGCAATATTTGGTTCAACACCATTTTTCAAAGCCCCACTGACAAAGATATCTCGATGCTTTGCCATTTCTTCAGGCTTCTTTTTACCCATGGCACGACGAAGCAAATCAGCGCCCCCTAGGGAGTAACCTCCGACGACTTGAGCTAACTGCATAACCTGCTCTTGATAGAGCACGATTCCATAAGTTGGCTTTAAGATAGCCTCAGTCAGTGGATGAGGATATATAATAGGAGCTCGTCCGTGTTTACGATCGATAAAATCATCTACCATTCCTGACTGCAAAGGACCGGGGCGATAGAGGGCAACAAGAGCGATAACGTCTTCAAAGCAATCGGGTTGTACACGCTTTAAGAGCTCAGTAAAGCCGCGTGATTCGACCTGAAAGACTCCAATGGTTTGTCCTGCGCTGAGCAACTCGTAACATTTTTTATCGGTTACAGGCAGCTGGGCAAGGGGAATCAATGGAAGAGCAATGGCATGGGCCTGTTGGTATGCAACATCGATAATAGTTAGAGTTTTCAGGCCTAGAAAGTCAAATTTTACAAGGCCAATTTTTTCAACATCATCTTTATCGAGTTGGGTGACTGGGTGCCATTGAGTTCCAAATTCATTATAAAGAGGGCAAATATCGGGTAAGGGGCATGGTGAAATCACAACGCCACCTGCATGTTTACCGACGTTACGAGGCAGGCCCTCAAGTTTTTTAGCAATATCGATGAGCTCTTTGACGACCTCATCGGAATCATAAAGCTCTTGGAGATTAGGCTCCTGCTCTAATGCCTCTGTAAGTGAGATACCGACTTGATTGGGGATGAGTTTTGCAATTTTATCTACAAATGAAAATGGATGAGAAAGGACGCGACCCACATCACGGATAACAGCTTTTGCAGCCATTGTACCGAATGTTGCTATTTGTGAGACTCGATCTTTTCCGTATCGATTTTGCACATATTCAATGACCTCATCACGGCGCGTCATGCAAAAATCGACATCAAAGTCTGGCATAGAGACACGCTCAGGATTCAGGAAGCGCTCAAAAAGCAGGTCATATGCAATTGGATCGATATCTGTGATACTCAGGGCGTAAGCAACAATAGAGCCGGCACCGCTTCCACGACCTGGACCAACTGCAATATATTGTGCCTTTGCCCACTGGATGAAATCAGCAACAATCAAAAAGTATCCAGCAAAGCCCATTTTATTAATCATATTGACTTCAAAATCAAGGCGTTGGAAATACTCCTCATACCGGTCTTTTGGGCATTGTTGTGCGGCAAAGCGCTTT
>VGTX01000137.1 GCA_016874315.1 Gammaproteobacteria bacterium
TGGTCCAGGCCTTGCAAGAGGAGCGATTAATTTCTGTGGCTTTGCAGTGTCAAGACGGTGAGGGGTGTCATGCAAGTATTGCATTACTTCAAGAGTTGCCATGGGATTTATGGAAAGATCGACAAGCTATCCATAAAATCTTAGCATCGTGGAGAGAATGGGAAGCCCCTGTGCAGCTTTTTTTACTATCTAAAATAAGCCCAGTATTTTGGCATGAGTCTCAAATTTCTGTATTGTTCGATCAAATTGAGCATTCTAAAAATCGTCATGAATGGGTGAAAGTTTTAAGAAAGCAGGGTTGGGGGGATGCAATCGCAACCCTATACCCTGCAAAAGCCTTTCTATTAGAGCAGCCATAGGCTGTTATTCAAATGTACGCCAAATTTTTCAAACTAAGATAGACTGAGTGCAGTAATTTGTTTTTGTTGCCATTCAAGGATTTGTTTTGCACCTTGCATGCCCGAATGAACAAGTTGTTGGTATTGTGATTCAGAAATGGCCCCTTGCTCTCCGAAAGCATGAATTTCTACAATCTGATCTAGTGAATTAAGAATGCAGTGTCCATCGGCGGTTGCATTGGAGTCTTCTTCATAAGATAAATCGAGGAGTACTTCGTTTTGAACAATTCCACAAGAAATGCCACCAACAAAACTTTTAAAAGCATTTGGTTCTATTTTTTTCTCTTTTTCAAGTTTTTGACAAGCTATAGCTAATGCAATTGAAGCACCATTGAGTGCGGCAATACGCGTTCCTCCGTCTGCTTGTAAAACATCACAGTCTACAACTAAGGTTGCATTAGGTACTTTTTCAAGAGCAATACTTTGACGTAATACACGACCAATGAGTCTTTGTATTTCCAAGCTGCGTCCATTGGGGTTTGAACGTTGATGATCTCGTTGTGACCGTTCGTGAGTTGCTGCAGGTAACATACTGTATTCTGCTGTAAGCCATCCAAATTGAGTGCCTTTTAGAAACTTAGGAACTCCGATTTGATAAGTTACACTGCATAAAACCACTGTTTTACCCATTTCGATGAGAACATTGGCGTAACTTCTACCAAAATATTGAGTGGAAATTTTTATAGGGCGTATTTCGAGGGGTTTGCGATAGTCTAAGCGAGCAGCAGTCATGTTGTTGGATATTCTTAAGATAATGATAGTCAATGTACCAATAATGGATACTAAAAATCTAGTTATTTCTTGAATTTGATGAGAATTG
Organism: Gammaproteobacteria bacterium; assembly: GCA_016874315.1. Taxonomy (GTDB): domain Bacteria; phylum Pseudomonadota; class Gammaproteobacteria; order Berkiellales; family Berkiellaceae; genus LLD-282. The sequence goes on from VGTX01000137.1 coordinate 1,219, forward strand.
ATGCAGATTTATACATAAAAAAACAAAATTAGCGAGCCTATAATAACAAGATAATCGTCTAGACGGATTGTCGAAGAATTTTAATTCACAGATGTGTCTATATTTTCGAAATATTGCAACCCATTTAAAATATAGAGTATATTAGCTCATGAATATCACAGTGTTAGATGTGAATGGGCTCAACTACATTTATGCCGGTTTTGGTAATTTCCGCGCCATCTGGAGCTGGTAAAAATACATTAATTAATCGTTTAAAATCACAGTATACCTTTGAATACTCAATTTCTCATACAACGCGTCCAATGCGTCCCGGAGAGGTAAATCATGTGCATTATCATTTTGTAAGTCATGAGGAATTTCAGGCGTTAAATGATGTTGGAGCTTTTCTTGAGACAACTTTTATTCATGGGCAGCACTATGGTACTGCGTGGAAAAATTTCGTGACAGCGAGTCAGGCGCCTAATTGGCTATTATTAGACCTTGATGTAAAAGGGCTACGAACTTTAAAAGAAAAAATACCTGATGTAGTCAGTGTTTTTATTCTGCCACCGAGTTTAGAAGTGTTGCGTGAGCGTATTTTGCTTCGTCAGCCGGAAATCAATTTGAAAGAGCTAGAATTACGTCTCGAAACAGCACGACATGAAATGGAGTTTGTTTTTGAGTATGACTATAGTGTATTTAATGCTGATTTAGAAAGGGCAACAGACGATCTAAGTATAATTTTTCGTGCAGAAAGTCTTAAAAATCATAGACGCCGGAGATTTCTTGAATCTTTAATGTATTAAACATAATATTCAAGTAGAAGTCGATTTTTACAAATTGCAGCATTCTTGAATATCTTGTTCAGCATTTATAGATTGAAGAAATTTTGATTATTTGAGAAAATAAAGAAGGTTAGTCAATTTTCAATTAAGGGAACTTATTATTATGGCACGCATTACTGTTGAAGATTGTTTAGAACATGTTGAAAATCGATTTGAGCTTGTATTGAAAGCGTCTGAGCGTGCACGCAAATTGATGTCTGGAGCACAAGAATCAGATCTAGAGTGGGGTTCAGATAAAGCCACAGTTCTTGCATTACGTGAAATTGCTCATGGTCTATTAGATAAGCGCGAGTCAGATTCTGCAGCGTGATATTGCACGCAAATAGACGGCAGCTAGCGAGATTATATCAAAATAAAGATACCTATTGGGTTCTAATTGAGTGAGTCGCTATGGATCGGTTTATAGCCTTTTGGCAGACGCCACTTGATCGTTTAAAAATACCGAAAATTGGGCCAAAGACCCTGCAAGCCTTAAATAAGGCGGGGCTACAAACAGTAAGAGATTGTTTGCTATGTTTGCCTCTTTCATTTAAAAGGAATTTTCTTCCTTAAATGATTTGCGTGATGGAGATGATGCTTTTTTTGAGGGGTTGATTGTTCAACGATCAGATCCGCCCCTTAAAAGTCGTAGACCGTTGCGTGTTGTATTGCAAACACCTCAGAAAGAGACGGTTGATATTGTTCTTTTTCGCTATCATGAATGGACAGCAAAAAAAATCCAATTAGGCAAAAAAGTTCGTGTCTATGGAAAAATTCAAAATAATGCCGGTATGTGGCAAATGTCGCATCCGGAGATAGATGAGATTTTTTCTTTAAATTCAACATTCAATCCTATATTAGAGCCTATTTATTCTGAGTTTTCAGAGGTTCCAAAAAATGCCTTACGTCATTTAATCCAGCAACTTTTTATTTATTATGATGCTATTAAGATAGAGCGACATGATTGTGCGATTAAAAATCATTTAAAAACATTACATGGTTTATGTATTCCTGAATTTTATCCAGTACATGAGTCGCTTTATAATCAGGCGTTTAAAGCTTTGGCATTTTGGGAGGCTGTTGCATATTTTCGTCAATTAACCGCGCAAACATCAGCGATTGAACAAACACGAGCATTTAATATCCAATCAGGAGAGCATACAGCTGCTTTACTTGCTCGATTA
>VGTX01000138.1 GCA_016874315.1 Gammaproteobacteria bacterium
TCTGTTAACCCACCGATTTTTATAAACCGGTGGGTTATTCTTTTATTCTGACTGCAATACAGCATTCATTGAATATCATTTCCATGGTTTATGCTGTAATTTGCTTTCTCCTTGATTGCGTTGGCATGCCGCTGCATATGAGTATGTGAGTGGTTTAGAATATTTTTGTGGAACGATAGCCTTTTTATTTGTCAAAAGATACAATTTGACAGGATTCACTCCTTCGTGGTTCATTATATCTGTTCGGGCACCAGCTTCGATAAGATATGCAATAATATCATCGTACTTTCGAAAACAAGCATGCATTAATGCAGTATTATACTCTATATCTATTTGATTTATATCTGCTCCAGCCTCTGTGAAAAATTTTACAGCATGCAGAGAATTATTTTTTACAGCCCAGATAAGAGAGTTTTTGCAAAGTACAAGCATTTTTCTGGCAATTTCCCGATCGTTTAATAAAAAAGGAATACTGTTATTTTTTTGATGTTCGACCGCAAATTGAATGCATTGAATTAATCGACAAGGAGTCATTGGATATTGCATGATTTCTTTAACCATTTCGACTTTATCAAATTCAATAGCCAACTGTAAGGCTAATTGCCCCTTATGAGAGGGGCGATTAATATTTAAGCGCTCTTTTTCAATAAAATTTCGAACACGAACCAGATCGCCACTACGTGCTGAATAAATGAGCGACTGATGCTTATCTCTTTGTATTCTTGTACTCTCAAACAACTGCTGAATAATAGAAAATTGACGCGCATCTTCTTGCCGAATAAATACCCCAGCATGACCCAAAAGCTCTAATACAAGATCTGAACCATGTTCAACTGTAAGTCTTACTAATGATTTATTTTTTTTATCTGAACATTCGAGATAAGCCCCGGCATTAATAAGAACATTCACAACATCAATATACTCTTCATTCCATACCGCATTTGAAGCAGCTAATATCAACGATGTATATCCCATTTTATCACTCAGATCAATATCTGCTCCAGCAGAAATCAATAATTCCACTATATCAGTATGTTTGTGCTCTGCGGCATAAATTAAAGCAGATCGATGATAAGCATCATCTATATGATTAACATTTGCCCCAGCGTCAATAAGAAGCTTTACAGTTGAATATTTCCCAGATTTGGCTGCGAGCATGAGGGAAGTTTGTTTTAAAATATCCGGAAAATCAACATTAACATTAGCTTCTATCATTATTTTTAGAAACATGTCATATCCATGTGCTGCTGCATAATGTACTATGCTTCCTTTTTCAGCTATTTTAGGAGTTACAGACCACAAAGACAAAGAGAATGGGTTTCCAATCAAAATCCTTATGGCATTGCTATATCTTTCATGCATACACCATAAAACAAGGTCCTCTTTTCTTCTTTCAGATAGTTTTTCATAATTCTCTTTAAGCCAAGAGCATAATACAGCTTCGCCACAAGGCATATCTTCTACTTCTTGATTTAGTAAAATATCATTAAGAGCTGGGTGCATAAAATCAAAATGGCAATGTCCTGTCTCTATAAATTGGTTGTGCACATAAGCATCATATGTGAGGACCATTTTTTCTTTCAAAGGTACATCTTGTATAGTCTCTAATTCAAGACCATTTTCAAATGCATCCTTCATTATTTTTAAAGCATATTTGGGATGGATGCAGGCTAATACCATATCTAAGTGCACACGATCGATAAACGGGCCATTTTCAATCATATGACTAAGAATCTCTTCATCTGTGCGGGTCATTGTAGCGGCCACAAATCTATTTTCATTGTACGTATGTTTTTTGAGCATGCGCATTTTTTTTAAAAAAACGATAACCGAATGATTATTCCATTGACTATCCACTTCAATTTGATAGTTTTTCAAACTTTGAATAACGGCAGAAAAGACTACGGGCTCTGTTTTTAGAGTATTTCGATCTGAAATGCTTTTTAAATACTCTTTTTTCAAATCTTCAAGATTAATATGAGATTGAAGGCTCCAAACGATTTTTTCAACAGATTGCAAATGGTGACCTGCTGCATGGAGATAGCATTGATATAAAAGAGGGGTCCACTTACGACGCACGACTCCATCGCAATCAACACCTGTAATCTCTATAAAAGGAGATATCAAATCTACAACAGTTTGATTAATAACATCCCTCATATTGGGGACAACCTCTTGATGATGGTCTAAAAGACGTTTTTCTAGACCTTCAAGACAGGTGTAGTCTGTACCGCTCACATATTTCTTTTCTATAAGATCGTATGCAGCACGCGCATCATCAAGAGCTCGAATTAAGCGCAAACGAGATGCTTTTTTTTCTTCTAGATTTTTTAATTGTTCGAGGCGATTTAAAATAGCTCCAAGAGTATTCCATGCATACGTTGTAGAGTTTGCATATTGACTCTGTAAATGAGCGATATATTTATCAAGATCTGCAAGAATCTGTGGTAAAGGCACCAGGGGCGCGCAATAGTTAATTGTATGAGATTTAAATTCTTTCAGACGCTCCTGATAACGAGAAGCTTCGGCAATCTGAAGCTGTTCGAGCACCTCCAAATCGTTTAAACAGTCTGCAACGAAGGTTGATAATTTCTCCATAAGATTTGTATGGACAGAAAAATATGTCCGTAAATATTGAAGCGTTTTCCCACGCGCGCCTCCATATGCAACATCATGCACATTTGTACTAAAATGAGTCCTGTGAGCTGGTTCATTTTGAGCATGAGCATGTTGAGCTTGTTCTATAGCATTTCTTAAAAATTGCTGAGAATTTTCGGAAAGAGGGTATTCAGTGAACATACTTGCTAAAAAAGGACGTTTTAAAGCCTCATCGAGCAAGTCAATTTCTGACTGGGTTAATGTCCGCGACTCTTGGGTAACATCATCCAATACGAGGGCAATATCGGCATAAGACATATTTTTCAAAAACATCATTACAGCTTTTCTAAATCAGAAATTTTAAAATCAATTGGATTATTTTATCTAACTCCAAAGACCGTCAGCAATCTTAAGAACCATACCTAGTAGAAATATTACAAATAGAATGCATTAAAAACAGAGCCTATTGTGAAAATCAAAAAAGACCATAGACGGCGTGTTGAGTGCCTTTATTTCGCAGGCAGACGCATCTTCCGAATTTTTTCGGCAATATTGGAAATTTGCTTTACATCAATACTAT
>VGTX01000139.1 GCA_016874315.1 Gammaproteobacteria bacterium
GATAAAAACATCCAACATAGTTTTTGTAATTTTGGAATTGTTATTATGTTCTGGATTTAGATTTATTATTTGTTTTTTAAATTCTGCCCATCCTTCTCGACGCAAATCTCGCTGGAGCAGGCGATGATCTTCTCGAACACTGATGCCACCATAGATAAGTGCAGTATTAGCATGCTGTAAGGCTTGAGCTTGATGATGATTATGAATTTTTAACAGCACAACGAGGCCATGATAAAGAACTTTATGTATAAGGCCCTTTCCAAGGGCAATATCGTTCTTAAAAAGAGCGATATTGCTTTGATTATTATTTAAATTTGAAGAGTTATTATCAAGATCATTTAATTCCGGCGCCACAAAATCCGGAAAGAGTATTTTTTTTAGAAACAAATTAAGCATAATAAAAATCAGAAAACAGGTAAATCCATGCGGATATACTACACTATTTCTTCTTTTAAATCAATTTGTTAAAGCCACTCCACAGCTTAACAACTAGAGCATACCATATACAAGCCCAAATCTAACTATAAATATCCAAGCTTGTATATGAGAAATATTGAAAGACACCCCCAAATAGGGACACCTTCAATTATTCTTTAATTTTTTGATTTTTGCCGTTTGCGCAGTACGTCTTCTGGATTAGGTGAACCGTGCTCTGGAGAAGTTGCGCTAAATATGAGGGCTGACGAAGTTGGTGGTGTTGAATGATTTATGATGTTCTCTTGTTGGTCGGTATCATCATGTAATCTTTTCTTTCCAGTTTCTTTTCTGATACATCCATACAATTCTTCTTTGAATGCAAGATGGCGTGCTTCAAGTTTTTTACGCATATTGTCCGCATGAAAGTTAATTAATTCCGATGCGACATCAAACTCACCCAATTTCTGAAGCAGGTGATTGAAAATAATCTCTCTCTTTTGCTCAGCATACAAAATGACAAGAGGCTCAATTGATCGATCGACCATTTCAAGATATTGCTCAATATTTATTGTTTTCGCAACAAAATAGATCATCTCGCAACATATCTTTGGAGCCATTTTTCTTTCCAAGCACAAGAGAACATGATCTCTTTCTAAAACATAATTATTCCGATCAATGTCTTTATGTATCTGCAAAAACTTTTCAACAATCATGGCTAAATTAGATGAGCAGATATCCCTGAATAGCTCTAATATTAAAGCAGAAAATCTTTGTTTATGATCTGCGTTATTTTGCTTTAAACAAGATGAGATTATAGATTTAAAAGTATTGAAAAAAATCACTTCTAAACGAGGATCGAAAAATATATTAACATCAGTATGTTTTAACACGTGAATCATTAATTCAAAAATGACCATCATCTGTTGAATACAATTTTGTTGATTATCTGGTTGTTTCTCCAGCGTTAATAATATGTTACGCAAAAAAACAAATAAAAATTCAAAACATTGCTGATAAATATGTACACTACCTTCAGCAGCAATTCTGCTAACAAAAAGATGTTTAAAATATTCTTTATATTCTACTATACGATTGAGAGTTGCATCTCTCAGATCAGGACATAATAAGAATGTATCCTGATTATGGGAGATAAACGCATCATACAATCTCATAAAGTATGTTTTTTCCATATGATCATGCCATTCTTGATTTATCGTACCATCGGGATGCCTTAAATTGTGGATTATCTGATTAAGCAAAAAATGGGAAGAACACATCTCTAACGACCACCCATTATTATATTTATTGCAAATTTTATTCCACTGATCGGGAGATAATAGATCTATTGGCCCGCTGAAAAAAACTTCGATGTTAATTGCTGGATTGTTATATAACACTTCAAAAATCAAATCATTAAATGCAATAATTTTTTCTTGAGGCCGTGGGGCATAGGAAAGGAATTCATGTCCTTTAACATAGAGTTTGGGTGATGCTTTTGGCCATGCATGTATGATTTGCATCGGTTTAAATTGTTCTTTTCTTTCAATATAATTATCGATTTCAGAATCATCTTTCAAAACCTCATTAAGATAGATACCTTGGCACATGAGTGTAATTTTTTTTGTAATATTTGTATGCTCTGTTAGAAGTGTTTCGGGCAAATCGTTTTGAAGATAATACTGTTGATAATGGATTAATAAAGCATATGCAATTTCATACGAATCGTAGCATAATGCCTTTCCAGCAAAAACAGAAAATTGCCATAACTCAAAGAAACATGGAGAAAAATTTGCTGAGAGCATCACTTTTTCTGTTGTCAGATCGGTAATCAAGGGTGCATGTCGATCAAGATGTTCCTTCAAAACAGGATCGGCCTCAATGAACTCATTAATATATGTTGGAAAAGTTGGAAGAGGATTCTTTTCCCAGAACACTAAGATCTCATGGATATTTTTAGGGCGACGTAAAAGGCGCTGCAATTCTCCACTATGAGGGCAGTGTGCTTTTGCATGTTCATATAGAAAATTAGTTAGCCAGTGATATTTTGGATCTTCTAACAATATATCCTCAGAGGATGTTTGATATTGTACATATTGAATTTCTTCTTGACTTACAACCTTAACATCGTAGTAGCGCATCAGCAAAGATCGAAGTAAAACATCTCCTGACATTTGAATACTAAAGAGGTTACGCAGACTAGCAAAGTAATGCTCAAGTGTCAGGGGCTGAGGCTGGGTTGATTGAACACACATTCCATATACATCGAGAAGGCGCAGCATCATTCCATGTCCACATGAAATCTGATTTGGAGATTCAGGATGCGTGATATCACTGATAAATTTTAGAATTGCATCTGTTGGATTTTGTTCTGTAAAAAGACTATTGATATGGTGGATAAACATAAAGGGGTAATTAAATCGGAAATTTCTATCTCCGAATTTTTGCCCAGCTGGCCCTTCAATTTGATAATCTTTTTCAAATCCAAGATAATCTTGAATATTGGTAAGGTAATGATGAATTACAGTTTGCACCAGATTTTTAATATGTAATGCGTGAGGAGGGATCGCACCTGTGGGATTTTGTTGCTGTTCTTGGCTGATTGCTCTTAAAGATAAATACCAAATCTCTCCAATAATGAGCGTCATCAATAGAGTATATTTTCGTTGATACCAACTGAATCTCCAGTTCATCTTGGTGCTATATATTTCTTTCACATTTGTA
>VGTX01000140.1 GCA_016874315.1 Gammaproteobacteria bacterium
GCTTTTACCAAAAACACCGCCACGAATTAAAACGGCCATGACATAGTGTTTTTCGTGATCATGTTCCAGATTGTTGTTTAAGAATAACTTGTCAAATAATGTAAAAAAATCTTTTTTATCAAAGGGGCTTCGAAAAGATGTGCCTAGATTTGTAACCGATCCATAAGGGTCTGCCGCAATTACAAGTTGTTTATCTTCAAATTCGGGATACCAGTTATCAATGCAGCGAATTGCATTTCCAATTTTCTGTGAGTGCATAGCTGCAATATCATTCACTTTATAAAGCACTTTGCTTTTTGTGCTTTTACTTTTATCGTTATCCAAAATAAGTTCTTCGCTAGGGTAAACTTCTTGGCCACTACCTATTCGTGCGTATGCCTCAATTGTAAGTAATAGATAATCTAGATTGCCTTTTAATGCGCTAGCAATCTGATTTGCGAGATGTAATATTTGTGGATCGTTATCATAGCCATCAAATGTATTTAAACTATAATTCTTTGAATTAAATATAAGGTCTTTTTGATTAGCAATTTTTACAATTACTTCAATTGACTCAGCGCCAATTCGATTTCTCCATAAGAATCGTGCGTTTGCAATATTTAAAGCATAGCGCTTCGATAGCTCTTGAAAGCCATATTCTTCTTTATAAGCTTGAATATATTCTTTATATTGCTTTAAGAACACGTTATCATTACATGCGCTGGGATTTTCAATATTACCTAGAACTTTTAAAGTAAAAGATATTTTTAAGGTATCTTGATCTTTACTTAATGCACATGCATCAACGAATTGAAGATTAGCCTTTGAAATATCGGGATTTATTTTTAGAAGGTTGTTTTTGCTTTCACTCTTTAAGCGATTGGAAATTGTTCCTCTAACAGATTTTGGAATAATTCCTAATGATGGCTGGCTTGAAGGTGCTGTGCGATTTTCCCATGTTGTTCCATAAAAATATCCATCTGAGGGAACAAGTTTTTTCTCAAAAGATAATATACTTGGGATTTTTGTGATGGTTTTCTTTGACATAATTATTCTCCTGTATATTTATTTAATAAATTCGTTTTTACAAAGATAAAGGTTGCTCGTTAAATCGGTATCGTATGTCCATAAAATCTGATCAATATGTTTAATGTGATACGGCATAATAAATTGACCTAAGGTAATAACAGATTCTGCAAATCGATGAGCTACTGATTGGTCGCGTTGCTCTTGGGCTGGTCCTAAGTTGGATATTCCGTGAAATCCAATTGAAATCGGCACAATCCATCCAGATTCTTTGCGTTGAGAGCTCCATATCACGTTGCCGCTTTCTTGACATTCAGTGGATTTTGAGGTGATTTTTATATAATCCAATATTACACCTAATGCATCAAAGCTATCTTTATTCACTTCATTCATCGCATTTTTTAAAAGGTCGCTTCGATCAACTAGAACATTGCCAGGCATAAGTGCAGTTATAATCGGTTTAATGGATTTATCTTCATCTTCATCTTCATCAAAAAGTAATATGTTGCAGTCTCTTAGAGATATTACATCTCCGCTTGCAATTTTCATCGCATAGATGATGTTTTTAACCTTTTCTATCAGAGTGTTGCTATCAATATCTATATTATTGAATTCAATAATTAATGAAACATCTAAATGACAGCGTGGAGCTGGAATAAAGGATGGGCGGGAACCATCCTGCTCTAGAGGATTACATGTGCCAGCTATAAATTGTATAAAATCACCATCTCCTTTATAGGTTTGCAGATCAAGATTGTGACAACTTATTCCAAGATTCTTTAAACTAATATCTTTATAGCATGCTCGTAATTGACGTTCTATAAAGTGCACAGCCCCAAGCCAAGCGGTCATTGCAGGGAATCCAATAGTAATAGGGCTACTCATTGCATTTGCGTTTTCAATTTTTAGATGGGAAAGTTTAATAAAGTAACGCATTACAACCACTCCTTATGTATCTTTAAGATTCTCTTAATTTCTAATAATTCACCATCAGATAATGTGAAAGCATCTTTAACTTTATTGTTGTAACATGCCTGAATAGAACGCGAGATATCCACTGATATAGTATCTCGCCAATTATCTTGATTATTTTGTCGCGCTTCTATTTTTTCAGCATCTAACCATATTTTTTGTTCGAGTGGTAATTGATGATAATGTTTATTATTAGACCAACCAGGTTTTGCATCTTCTCTAAGCTTTAGCGCTTTTAAGATTATATAATCAATAATATGTTGAATTTGATCTTTAATTTCTTCGCGAGTATGTTTATTATTTCGTTTATCAGAAATAACTTGATGCAATTTATTAAAATAATTTGTAAACTCTTTTGATGGTAAAGACTGTCTAAAAAAATCTGATGTAGGTAATCTTTCTAGACGTTTAGTAACTATAGGGGGCACTGATGGTATCAATATACTTTTACCGCTATTATTAGTATTAACGATACTAATATTTTGAGGTTTAGTTCCACCCATTGTTATTTGAGTCAGTCCAAAAAATTCAGAAAAACCTTCGGGATTATGAATGTTTTTCTGGCGATCTTCTCGCCCTTTTTTACTATCTTCATTAAATCTGGTTGCATCAATTCTTTTTATCGTTTCTGCAATCAGAATCGATGAGGTTAGTATCGATAACAGATGATATTCTCCATTACCAATAGGGAAATATACTTGCTTCAAAAGATTTGAAGTTCTTGTTTCATTAGGATTAATGAAGATTTTTTTAAAGCTTTCTTGTGCCTTAACAAAGTCCTGGTTGTAGTGGGCGCACAACTTTTTGGCTGCATCTGATTCATTTTCAAAATGATTCCATACGGTTTTTCCGTCTGGAGCGGTTATTGAAAGAAATAAATAGGTTTCTTTCAATAGGCTATTTGTAGCAGCATTTCCAAAAACATCAAAATTCTCAGAGGGGGGAGTATCGGTGCGAGTAAAATTGCCTGTTATTAAAAAGGGAGCTGTGTTTTTTGATTTACTGGTCTCATATAAAATAGCAGTACTTTTTGCATCAGGATGAGTATAAGTGCTGGGATGACTGGTGATTGAATGTCTTGCATGTTGTATGGCCTTTTTAAACCAATTTGATGGGTCATATCTTTCATCAGATTTCTGTTGA
>VGTX01000141.1 GCA_016874315.1 Gammaproteobacteria bacterium
ATTATCATTCGCATTGTCATCTGATAGAGCACTTTTATCTCAGACGATGTTTTTATTAGCTTTAGCAAGATGGCCATTATTTTTTCAACATAATAAGATTTCTTTTTCATGGAAGATATTCGCGAAAAAGATTTTGTTCTTTTTTGCATTGCAGACAGGGTATGCAATAACTCTTTATCAGTGTACTTTAAGTTACTCTGAGCCTTTAACATGGCTGGCCGTTCCAAAAGGTTTAAAATACGATGTAGAGAAAAAATACCCTACTACTTCAGGTATTCAATTTTTTTATGATGATCTAGAAACTGCAAAGCGTATTGATAAATCACTCTCTGAGGTAATCAGTGTTCTTCAGACTTCGCCTCTTTACAAAGGCCCGGATAGTCTTGTGTTAATTCAAGCACCATCCGATGCATTAGAAGATAGTAAAAATCTTGCAAACATATGGGGTCTACACAATCCCGGCAATCAGAAATCCTATTATTTTACAGATCAAAAAAATGAAAATAGATATTTAACAGCTGAATTTTATAATTCGCATGAACATCCTGATCGTGCAATAATTATCCATGAATTAACTCATCAAATGGTCTCTAAGTACTATGGAAAATGGAATGCAATACTGTTTATCAAGTTGTGGAAAAATGAAGGTTATGCGGAATATATGGCAGCGACAGGATACTATAGTGATAAATATCACCTGCTGAAAATATTAGACGCCAATGACGTTTCTGATGAAACGCTAGAAAATCCGTTTCCCTCACGAAGTAAAAAAGAAGAAGATATTAGCTTTACAGATTACATTGCTGCATTGATACAAACGCGATATGCCTTAGACGAGAAGAAATGTTCTGTATTCGATTTCTTTAAGAATGAGTATAAACCAGCTTCTGCTCAAGAGATTCAAGAGTGGTTGCGGAGCGAGTAAATATTCAACACGTTATTCGATATCTCTTTATAAATGCTGTTTATTAGCAATCCAAAAATTACTCAACTTGAAAATGGGCTGTTTATCGAATATTTTTAATGAATATCTATTGATCTGATAAATATCCACAGATATACTGCGCGTACTCAATAAGAGTATGGATTTATTAAACAATCCTGAAAACACTAACAGATTTAGAATTAAACAGCCTTTATGCCGGAATACAATCTGGACAAGGTTTCGATCATTATCAATCAAAACCAAAAGTTGGAATGAAAGAAGATATTATAGTGGGACTAGTTGTCGAGGCAGTTTGCGCTATAGTTCGCATAGCACACAGCATAATTTTTGGTAGTAATAATAAAAAAGATTCTGATGAGAAAAAAGAGAATTCAGCACGATACGGATTTTCTATGGGCTCAAGATTTTAATAAGCGATATAACATAAGGTGGGCCTGGGATAATGATATTCGATCGTGATTGCTTAACAAGGTATGTACTCTATAAAGGGCTTCAGTATCTCAAAATTATCTTCAAATATCTTTTTGAAATTTGTTTGGTTTTTTTATTCGATACCATGATGTTATTTATTTTTGCATTGCAAGGAAATAATGTTTTTACCTATACAGCAGTTGGATTACTTTATCTTCTGATTGTTGGGCGTCGTGCTTTATGGTCAGGACATGATATTTTCTCCAAAGCCACGATCTCTTGTTTTGTACCAGGCCTGTTGTTTTGTATAATTTGGACGCCTGCATTAGTGTCTTATGATTTAGTGTTGTTATGCGAGTTAATGATATTAGTGGGTCTTGCAAGATGGCCATTATTTTTTCAACATAATAAGATTTCTTTTTCATGGAAGATATTCGCAAAAAAGATTCTGTTCTTTTTTGCATTGCAGACAGGGTATGCTGTGAGCCTTTATCTAATTGCTCCAGATTATTTTGAGTCTTTGCCCTATCCAGGACAACTGTCCGTTTTGAAATGCGATCTAGAGAAAAAATATCCTACTATTTCAGGTATTCAGTTTTTTTATGATGATCTAGAAACTGCAAAGCGTATTGATAAATCACTCCCTGAGGTAATCAGTGTTCTTCAGACTTCGCCCCTTTACAAAGGACCAGAGAATCTCGTATTAATTCAAGCGCCATCCGATGCATTACAAGATTTAATAAAAAGTCAAAATCTTGTAAACATATGGGGTCTACATAATCCCGGCAATCAGAAATCCTATTATTTTACAGATCAAAAAAATGAAAATGGATATTCAACAGCTGAATTTTATAATTCGTATGAACATCCTGATCGTGGAGTAATTATCCATGAATTAACTCATCAAATGGTCTCTAAGTACTATGGAAAATGGAATGCAATACTGTTTATCAAGTTATGGAAAGATGAAGGATATGCCGAATATATGGCAGCGACAGGATACTATAGTGATAAAAACCACCTGCTGAAAATATTAAACGCCAATGACGTTTCTGATGAAACATTAGAAAATCCTTTTCCCTCTCAAAGTAAAAAAGAAGAAGAGAGCAGCTTTACAGATTACATTGCTGCATTGATACAAACGCGATATGCCTTAGACGAGAAGAAATGTTCTGTATTCGATTTCTTTAAGAATGAGTATAAACCAGCTTCTGCTCAAGAAATTCGAGAGTGGTTGCAGAGCGAGTAGTGATAACGCATATAATTATTATCGATATTCTTTTCAATCCAGCCATCTTTTGAGCAAAATGCTTGCTGATTTAGATTTGCACTTTATAGAACTATCTAAATTTGATAATCAAGTGACGCAAGATACGTTAACGCAATGGTGTTTATTTTTGAAAGAGCCGAATATGATAATAGAGACAAACAATATAGATGAATCGATAAAAAGAGCCTATGAAGAGCTGGCAAAAATGAGTCAAGACCAATCGGCTCGAGCAGAATATGAAGAGCGATTGAAACAGTTAAGAGATCTAGAAAGCATTAAAGACACAGCTTTTGAAAAAGGCATGGAAAAAGGCAGAGAAGAAGCCTTCAAAACAATGGTTCAAGCTTTTTATAACAATGGATTTCCCTTAGAGCAAATGTGAACTGCACGCCCCTAAGGGGAGCATGCTTCCCATCAAGCAACATCAATAAATTGATCTGGCTTGATTTTCTTTTTTGACGGTTCATCGATCGCTGC
>VGTX01000142.1 GCA_016874315.1 Gammaproteobacteria bacterium
AAAGATTATTTTTACAGATTTACAAATTCACACTCCGTTAACCAATACTGAATTAAAACCCGATCTGCAAGTAAAATTCGCGCATATCGTATAAATGAGTCTTTGCTCTTTTAAATACTTGTATATTTTCTTATATAAAAGTTAACTAGAGACTACTCCTTTTCAAAGATTGCGGCTATTCTATTTTGTATATTGCTCTTTCTTAATCAGGTAAAAAGTGGCTGAGTATTTCGTTAAAATTGCGGTAATTGGTGGCGGTCCTGGCGGATATACGGCAGCTTTTCGTGCTGCAGATTTATTATATTCTCCAGATATCAATCAACCGCAAGTTTGCATCATAGAACAACACTCTGCTCTAGGTGGAGTATGCTTAAATGTCGGATGCATCCCTTCCAAATCACTCCTTCATATCGCCTCTCAAATACGCGAGCTCGAAGTGTTAAAAGCTGCCGGTATTCAGGCAGTCAACGAGCATATAGATGTTGATTTGGAAAAGCTCAGAGCCTATCAGCAGGAATCTATTAATCAACTTCGATCTGGACTCGATTTTTTAGCAAAAAAACGCAATATTCTAAAAATCAAAGGAACAGCTCAGTTCGAAGACAAAAATACAATTCGAGTTGGAAACGATTTGGTTCGGTTCGAAAAATGCATTATTGCAACCGGATCGAAACCAGCCGCTCTTCCATTTCTACCTAATCATCCAAATGTTTTAAATTCAACTACCGCTCTACAACTTAATGCTATTCCAAAAAATCTTTTGATTATTGGGGGTGGTATCATCGGTGTAGAAATGGCTCAAATATACAGCGCTCTAGGCTCTAAAGTCTCTATCATTGAAATGAGTCCAGCTATCTTGAATTTCATAGACTCTGACTTGACCCAGCCACTCATTGAGAGTTTCAAGAAACATAATGTGCGTATGATTGTCGCTGCAAAACTGGAATCCGTGCAGCCTCAAGATGCTGAATTTGAAGTTTCGTGGATAAATAATGATTCTACAAAAGAAACTCAAGTTTTTGATTACATTTTACAAGCAGTGGGCCGCAAACCTGCAACGCAAGCTTTATCTTGTGATAAAATCGGTTTAAATTGCTCATCTAAAGGATTCATTATCGTTGATGAGCGCATGCAAACAAATCTTCCTAACATTTATGCTATAGGTGATTGTGTTGGCGATCCAATGCTTGCCCATAAATCAAGTGCACAAGCTAAAGTTGCTGCAGAAAATGCTGCTGGATTTGCATCTTTTTATCGCCCTGAATGCTTACCCTCTGTTGTATACACCACTCCAGAAATTGCTTGGGTTGGCTGGACAGAACATGCTTTAATTGAGAAAGGACAGCCCTACGAAAAAGCCACTTTTCCATGGCGCGCTAATGGACGTGCTATTGCAACCCGTTCGAGCGCAGGACTTACTAAGGTTTTAACTGACCCTCATTCCGATCGGATTTTGGGTGCTGGTATAACCGGCGTTCATGCTGGTGACTTGATCTCAGAGTTTAGTTTGGCTATTGAGATGGGGGCGCGAGTCTCTGACTTATCGCTGACCATTCATCCACACCCAACATACGCTGAAACACTTGCTCATGCTTGTGAGATGCTCGATGGGACCGTGACAGAGGTATTGCAACAAAAGAAAAATAAAAGTTAAGGATATATGATTCTCTCGATTATATTTTGTTTTATGGGGCCTTGGATTTTAATTAGCTTAATATCATTCTTGCTTTCGAATGACCATCGAGTGCAATATAACTCTCAAAAAAATGCTTATGCAGAGAATACTGCTTTTCATGAGCGCTCTAAAGAGCCTCAATGGCTGAGAAAGTGCATACATTGCTCTCATCAGCTTCCAATTAATCAATTTCGCGAAAATAGCCTGTATTGTATCCGTTGTGCGCATCGTCAGGATTGATGCGTATGCTTTGCTACTTTACGAGATGATGATCTTTTCTTATGCTCCAAGCATTCAGTTATAACTCTTTTTGCAAAGATCAGTGGCGTATAGTTTATTAAACCTGTCGGTTGATTTTTTGTTGTTTCAGATTCTTTTTCATTAAAATCAAGGTATGTCGCAATCTTGCTGCATATATGGCCATCCAGATAATGAAATGCCATGTGCTGTGCCTTTTTCTTCAAATCGTAACCCACTGGACGACTAAATATCGTATGAAGAGAAAGAGTTAATATGGCTTTGTAGATATTTTGAGAATCAGCAAGCCGATTACTTTCACCGATCATATGATAAATTTGATTGAGTATCGCTTGCGCTGTTTTAACAATTCGAGTTTTTGCCTTCATTATAGAATATCCGTGTGTTTTTATGACACTGAATATGTTATTTTTCGGATTAAGCATGTCTATTAATACTCTTGTGAAGCGATGAGCTTTTTTAAGCAGTTGGTCTGGTTTTTCAATAACACTCTGAAGAGGATGCTCTCCAATAACCATTTCCCTATGTTGCTTTAATGTGTGTCCAATATTTTTTTGTATTTGCTTGAATGGTGCAGAATGTTGTGATATCAAATCTTGCCATTGCGGAGATCCAAAAGGCATGTACGATAACAAATGTGATTTATCAATATGAAATTGTGCAAGTTTTGCTAATTGTAATACAGGTGGAGTAGACAGTGGTTGCATTGTGCTGTAATCGAAATATTTAAAATTTGTTTTTAATACTAATAAATTTTGATTTTTCATTAATACATGCAATATTTGCTGCATAGACTCCAGACATTCTGGGGTAATGCCCTGATGAATGTTTAGTGAAATTGGAATGGGGGCGGTAATTTCCATATGGTGAATATGTGGATTTTTTTGAAATTCTTTTAAAAAATCCGTAAGGCCTAATCGTTCTTGATGTGCTTGATTTTCTATAGCATACCCAGTAAGCAGCGACTCCAGTGTGAAAGAAAAGGTTATACATGGAATCAAAGCAAATGCAGTAAGCTCATTGTATAACATATAGTCCCGAGATGATCGAACAATCACATGAAAATACAAGAGTGGATGACTACGGCGCTGCAGACTCTCTGCAATTTCAGGAATATGACAAATAAAATCACTTCTCACTTTCAAATAAAGATTATCCAATTGACCAA
>VGTX01000143.1 GCA_016874315.1 Gammaproteobacteria bacterium
TTTCTCTTCAATAGGCCATAGTCTATACTTTACAATATGCTGATTTATCAAGATGAATATTTATGCTTAAAAATGATACTCCAGTTATTGTTGTGTTAAATGAGATCTGCTCCGATGGAGTAGGAGATTTTGAGCACTTTAGAACAATTATGACTCATTTACTCACTCAAGAAGAATTTAAAGATTATCATTTTGTGGGAATTGTTGGGTATAGACAACGCGAAGATCGATTGCCCGACGGCAATATTGACGAAAGTGCAACGGACCGGTTAAACCAACGCTTATTAAAAGAATGCCAGGAGATTGAAACGCCATTTCAGAATTTTGAGTATGTTATAGGAAAAATGTACTCCGATACACTCGAGTCTGAAGCAATTTTGCGCAATATTCAATCAGCAGAACAAATTCTCATCATTTCATACGGCTGGGGCTTCGATCATATGTATCATGCACATGTCAGATCAAATACGATTGTGAAATATATAGGGGAGCATGAAGCTGTAAAAGCATTAGCAACATTAGGGCAGGAAAAGAAATGTTTAGCACGCTCTTTGGGTTTAACATCTGGGTGTTATGGTCTGAAAATTGGAAACGCACCTCATCTTTCTCAAGAGCAGTTGTATGAAATTATTCAATCACACGATCCAGAATTTACATCAAAGATTTTAGAAGTATTTGGTCACGAAAAAATTGCAGATTTTTTTGAAGAGTATCTTTGCATTCCTGCATACTATACGATGCCCGGATCGTGTTCAAAATTTATGGAATTCATCATAAACAATCCACAAATTACAAAAGATAAAAAAATATGCTTTTATCAAACGGGGCTAAAGGAGTATCAGATAAAACTGATATCAAATGAAACAATTCAGTTAATTCAAAAAAATACGCAGCGTATTAATACAGCCCCAATTAAAATCATCAATGGCTTTCGAGTATCTGATGAGTCCTATACAGCTCTTATGCAACTGGCGGGAATCGCTGGAGTTTCTGGAGACAACTCTTTAGAAAAGGCTATCTCACTGAATGTTCTGCCCTTTTACATGTCAACCAATAACAAAGAATTTACAACATTACCGGAAATTCAAAGAATTACACAGCTTGCTCAAATTTCTATGCCAAAATCGGTAAGAAGATCTTTTCACATATATTTCGATCCGCATTTTTACCATCGATATCCTGCGCAATCGGAGTTATTAAGCACTATAGACATTCAGGGAATGCAATTGCATTGGCCAAAGGTTGTTGATTATTTAAGGAAAAACTACAATTTCTATAACCGCATCAATGATATCTTAAAAGAAAAGCCAGGAATATTATCACATAACACGCCATTCTTGGTCAGAAGACTCACGCGAGCAAAAGAGAATACAGCTCACATCCTTTATTCCGGAATCAATACGATACAGCGACCATCAACCGGTCCTAGAATGAAATAAAAACGCCCTCAGCATTGGCCATTTTCATCATCATTTGACTGGATTTCTCTAAAAAACCCAGTCAAATTCACAAATGATTGTACAAATCTGCAAATTATCATCGAATTCCTTAGTCTCAAATCAGACTGACTACTGAAAGCATCGCGTATTTGTGATATGCTATTTCCCAGTGATTGATTACGCTTTTGAGCAGAAAATTATGGCAGATACCCCTCGGACTCTCTCGGTTTCGGTCGAACACGAGCTAACGAAATCTTATCTTGATTATGCAATGAGCGTCATTGTTGGACGAGCATTGCCAGATTGCCGCGATGGATTGAAACCAGTGCACCGACGCATTCTTTATGCAATGCATGAACTCGGCAACACCGCCTCTAAACCTTACAAAAAATCTGCAAGGATTGTCGGGGATGTACATGGTAAATACCACCCCCACGGAGAATCTGCGATTTACGACTCGATTGTGCGTTTAGCCCAATCGTTCTCGATGCGATACACTTTGATTGATGGACAAGGAAACTTTGGTTCCGTTGATGGAGATATGGCAGCGGCAGCGCGTTATACAGAAATCCGTATGACTCCGCTAACACAACAACTCCTCTTAACAGATTTAGACAAAGAAACGGTGAACTTTACACCGAACTATGATGGTTCTGAAATGATTCCAGATGTCTTGCCTGCGGCATTTCCAAACTTCCTCGTTAACGGAAGTGCAGGGATTGCTGTTGGAATGGCCACTCAAACACCCCCTCATAACCTAGGGGAAGTTTTGGATGCATTTATCTATTACATCGACCATCCTGACTGTACAACAGCGGACTTGATGCAATACTTGCCAGGCCCAGACTTCCCTACAAGAGGTCAAATCTTAGGCACTCAAGGAATTTACCAAGCCTATCAAACCGGAAAAGGGCGAGTCGTTCTACGCGGCACTCATCATCTCGAGCACCCAACAGAAGATCGAACAACGATTGTCATCACAGAAATCCCCTATCAAGTGAATAAAGCAAAGCTTGTTGAAAAAATCGCGGAACTTGCTCGTGAAAAGACGATTGAAGGAATTGCAGCTCTTCGCGATGAATCGGACAAAGAAGGGATGCGTATTGCGCTAGAGCTAAAGCGCGACGGAAATGCAGAGCTTATCTTAAATCAATTGTATCAATTGACTCAGCTACAATCTTCTTTCTCGATCAATATGGTTGGGCTAGCCAATGGTCGACCACAACTCTTGACCTTGCTTAAAATCTTTGAATATTTTCTACAACACCGACTTGACGTTATTACACGGCGTGTTCGATATGAATTTCAAAAAGCACGCAACAAAGTCCATCTCCTTGAAGGCCTTGCCGTGGCTCTTTCGCATATTGATGAGATTATTGCGCTCATCCAAAACTCCAACACCGCGAAAGATGCAAAAGAAGCCCTTTGTGAACGCCGTTGGCATGCCCCATCCCTTGAAGAATGGCTAGATAATTCTTTACGCGAAGCTCTTCTCTTACCACAAAACCTTCCTTATGGTTTGAGTGACTCGCACTATCAACTTTCTCAAAAGCAAGCTGACACCATCTTAGAAATGAGGCTTCATAAACTTACCGCTTTAGAGAAAGATGAGTTGAAAAATGATTAC